>JACPTJ010000165.1 GCA_016192835.1 Betaproteobacteria bacterium | reverse complement strand
CGGTTCGAGGCCATTCATCCGTTTGCGGATGGCAACGGCCGCACGGGCCGGGCACTCGCCTTGTGGGAACTTTACCGGCGCGGATTCGATTCGCACCACATCTTCTCTGTGGATGAGTTCTACTGGGAGGATCGCCCGCGTTACTACGCGGCGCTGCAAGCGGTGCGGCGGCAAGGGGGTGATCTGACGTCGTGGCTGGAATACAGCGCGGAGGGATTGCAACAAACCTTGGAACGGGTGTGGCAGCGCATTCAGCAATTCTCGGCACCCAGGAGCCGGGCAACGCTGGTGCTTCGTCCGAAACAGGAGCAGTTGCTGCAATTACTCCGGGCGCGGGGCGGTCTCAGCCCGCGCGAAATTTGGGATGGCCTGCGGATTTCCAAACAGGGGGCGATGGATTTGCTCCGTCCGCTGCTCAAGGCCGGACTGATCAAGCGGGTGGGCACGTTGAAGCATGGCCGCTACGTCCTTAAATGAGCACCCACGCTTACACCGAAGTAAACCATATAATCCCGTCCCCAAGCGCAGGGGCTCGCGCACCGTTACGCGAGCGCTGACTGTACTGAAACCAGTACAAACACTACCTGTGAGGCTACGTCCCGCTTGATGTTCAGTAGATGAAACTCGTGAAATTAGATAAGAGGCGCTTTCCTTATTGGGTGCGCTTCCGATTCAACAACGCGCGTGCGGTCGCGATGACTTCACCCGCCGTAATGCCGACCGGACCCGAACCGGCGGCAACCAGTGCGTCGGCCGCAGCGCCGTGCAGATGCACTGCGGCAAGCAGCGCGTATTTCGCTTCCGCGCCCTGCGCGAGGAGCGCAGCGATGATGCCGGTCAGCACATCCCCCATGCCGGCGCTTGCCATGCCCGGATTGCCGCTCGTATTGATGAACCACGCGCCGTCAGGCAGCGCGCACACGCTGCCGGCGCCTTTCAGTACCACGAAACTGCGATAACGCGCCGCGATTGCGCACGCGGCGGCGATGCGGTCAGCCTGCACGCTTGCCGTCGTTCCTTCCAGGAGCCGCGCCGCTTCAGCGGGATGAGGGGCGAGGATCGTCGCAGCAGCACGTTGGCTCACGAGTTGTTGCAGACCCGCATCGAAGGCGATCAGATTCAGCGCGTCGGCATCGAGCACCAGCGGCAGATTGGTGTGCAGCGCCGCGGCGAGCACGTAATGCGCGTCCGGCGATTGCCCAAGGCCCGGTCCGACCGCGAGGCAGTTGAGATGATCGAGCTTGAGCACTTCATCCACCGTGCGCAGCATCAGCTCTGGCTGCAGGGGATCGACACTGGGGCTGTCGGCACCGAGAAACCCCAGATAGACGCGGCCCGCACCGAGATTGATCGCGGCGCGTCCGGCGAGCAATGCAGCACCGACCATGCCGGGAGCGCCACCGATGATGCCGAGGCTGCCGTAATCGCCTTTGTGGCTGTTGGCGCGCCGTGGCGGCAACACCGACGTTAACACTTCGCTGCCGATCACCGCGCCTTGCGCGGCGGGCAGCACCGCTGCATCGAGCCCGAGCGCGCACAAATGGATCTCGCCACAATGTTCGGGCCCGTCGAGCGTGAGCAGTCCTGGTTTGAGCCCGATGAACGTCGCCGTGTGGTTCGCGCGCACGGCGCTTCCCATTACGCGGCCGGTATCGGCTTCCAGCCCGCTGGGCGCGTCGATCGCCAGCACCGGCGTGCTCAACGCGTTGATTGTTGCAATCAGCTCGGCGTATTTGCCGGTGAGATCGCGTTGCAGGCCGATGCCGAACAAACCATCGATCACCAGATCCCAATGCTGTCCGGCGGGGATGTCCTCGACGGTACCGCCGCCGCTGTCGCGCCAGGCGGCATACGCGGTTTTTGCATCGGCGGAAAGCTTTTCCGCATCCCCGGTGAACACTACGCTCACCTTGTACCACCACGATTTGAGGTGACGCGCGACGACGAACGCATCACCGCCGTTATTGCCGGGTCCGGCAAAAATCAGCACGCGGCCGCCGCTCGCGGTGACGTTGCGCACGATCTGCGCCGCGGCCAGCCCGGCGCGCTCCATCAGCCCGGGCGGCTGCAGGCCCTCGAGCGCTCTGGTTTCGATGTCGCGTATGTCGGCGGTGCGGTACACCGGCACGAATTCGCGTGATTCAAAAGTCATGATTGTGGCAGTAGCCTTAAACGGCGATTAGCTGTAGATAAACGCCCATTATCCCCCTCACCCTAGCCCTCTCCCCCGATGACGGGGGAGAGGGAATCCTTTCCCCGTTCACCTGTTCACTCGTTCACGCTTTCTTATCGGTGTCCATCGGCGTTCATCGGCGGTTTCAACTTGTTTTTGAGGTAACTAGTTTAACCCAATGGCCACTGAGTTTTGGACTGCGGCAAGTGGCGCTTTCGGGTAAAATCCGGTTTTACGGACAGCGCGCCGACTTCATGCCGCAATTCCTCAGCCTGCGCGGGCGCAACGCCCTTTCCGAGTTTCGCTCAAGCAAGCTCCAGCAGGCTTTGCAGCAGGTCAACCTCAGGTTCTCAGGCATCAGCGCCGAATTCCGGCATTTCGTCAGTGTCAGCCGGGCGTTGAGCAGCACCGAGAACGCGATACTCGAACGCATCCTGACCTACGGGCCTGCCGCGCGCGCGGTGCCGGAGGCGGGGCAGTTGCTGCTGGTGGTGCCGCAGCTCGGCACGATTTCGCCGTGGTCCTCGAAAGCGACCGACATTGCGCGCCATTGCGGCCTGGGTCCGGTCGAGCGCATCGAACGCGGCGTCGCCTGGCATGTGGCCAAGTTCGACGGCAGCCGTCTCTCCGCGCCTGAAACCGCCGCGTTGCTGCCGCTCATACACGATCGCATGACCGAGACCGTGCTTGATACGCCCGAAGCCGCGGCGCAGCTTTTTCATCACTACCCGCCGCAGCCGCTCGAGTCGGTCGACATTCTCGCCGGAGGCATTGCCGCGCTGGCGCGTGCCAACCGCGAAATGGGGCTCGCGCTGTCGGACGACGAAATCGACTACCTGTGGCAGAACTTTTCGCGCCTGCAACGCAATCCGACCGACGTCGAACTGATGATGTTCGCACAAGCGAATTCGGAGCACTGCCGCCATAAGATTTTCAACGCCGAGTGGGTAATCGACGGCAAGCCGCAGGAACTGTCGCTGTTCGCGATGATCCGCAACACGCACCGGCAGCATCCCCGGGGAACCATCGTCGCCTATTCCGACAACTCCGCGATCATCGAAGGCGCGCGCGTGCGGCGTTTTTATTCCGCGGCGGACGGCGCCTACCGCTACGCCGAGGACGATGCGCACATCCTGATGAAAGTCGAGACCCACAATCACCCGACCGCGATTTCGCCGTTTCCGGGCGCTGCCACCGGCGCCGGCGGCGAGATCCGCGACGAAGGCGCGACCGGGCGCGGCGCAAAACCGAAAGCGGGACTGACCGGCTTCAGCGTCTCCAACCTCAACATCCCCGGTTTTATCCAACCTTGGGAAACGTTATACACGAATCACGAATCACGAATCACGAATCACCGCACTTATGGCCGTCCGGCGCGCATTTCATCGGCGCTGCAAATCATGCTCGACGGCCCGATCGGCGGAGCGGCGTTCAACAACGAATTCGGCCGCCCCAATCTGTGCGGCTACTTCCGAACGTACGAGCAGGAAGTCGCGGGCGAGGTGCGCGGCTACCACAAGCCGATCATGCTCGCAGGCGGTATCGGCAACATTTCGGCGCAACACGCGCACAAGCAGGACTTCGGCGCGGACGCGCTGCTGATCCAGCTCGGCGGGCCGGGCATGCTGATCGGACTGGGCGGCGGCGCGGCATCGAGCATGCAGACCGGGAGCAATATCGAGGACCTCGATTTCGATTCGGTGCAACGCGGCAACGCGGAAATGCAGCGCCGCGCGCAGGAAGTGATCGATCGCTGCTGCGCGCTCGGAGCGGACAATCCGATCCTGTCGATCCACGACGTCGGCGCGGGTGGTTTGTCGAATGCGCTGCCGGAGATGGTGCACGGAGCGCGGCGCGGCGGGCGCTTCGACCTGCGTGCGATCCCGAGCGAAGAGCCGGGCATGTCGCCGCTGCAGGTGTGGTGCAACGAGGCGCAGGAACGCTACGTGCTGGCGATCGAGCCGCGGCAACTGGATTTCTTCACGGCGCTGTGCGAACGCGAGCGCTGTCCGTTTGCCGTGGTCGGTACCGCATCGGCCGATCATAAACTCATCCTCGCTGATCCCGTATTTGACAACACGCCGGTCGACATGGAATTGTCGGTATTGCTCGGCAAGCCGCCCAAAATGCTGCGTGACGCGAAGCATCGTGCCGCCAGGCTGTTGCCGTTCGATGTCGCGGGTATCGACGTGCGCGAGGCGTGCTTCAGGGTGCTGCGGCTGCCGGCGGTTGCGGACAAAACGTTTCTGATTTCGATCGGCGACCGCACGGTCGGCGGCATGACCGCGCGCGACCAGATGGTCGGCCCGTGGCAGGTTCCCGTGGCCGATGCGGCGGTAACGCTACTCGGATTTCACGAATACCGCGGCGAGGCGATGGCGATCGGCGAGCGCACGCCGCTCGCGTTGATTGACCCGGCAGCCTCAGCCCGGATGGCGGTCGGCGAGGCGATCACCAATATCGCTGCGGCGGCGATCGCCGATATCGGCGACATCAAGCTTTCGGCAAATTGGATGGCGGCCGCCGGTCACCCCGGCGAAGACGCGGCGCTCTACGACGCGGTGCGCGCCGTGGGCCTCGAGCTTTGCCCGCAGCTCGGCATCAGCATTCCGGTCGGCAAGGACTCGATGTCGATGAAGACTGCGTGGAGCGACGGCGCGGAAAAAAAAGAGGTCACGGCGCCCCTGTCGTTGATCGTGTCGGCATTTGCGCACGTGACCGATGCGCGCAAAACTCTGACGCCGCAGTTGCGCACCGATTGCGGCGAAACCGATTTGATTTTGATCGATCTGGGGTTGACGCCTGCTGCGCGCGTTCTTCGGCGCAGTCCAGCAACTCAATGCCGCAGACCTGATACTCGCTTATCACGACCGCTCCGACGGCGGTTTGTTCGTCACGGTATGCGAAATGATGTTTGCGGGCCGCTGCGGCGTCGAACTCGAGATCGGGGCGCCGCCGGCCGCGCAGCTTTTCAACGAGGAACTTGGCGCCGTGATTCAGGTGCGGCGCGCTGACCGCGCGAAAGTGTTGCAGTTACTGGCCGAGGCAGGGCTGGCTGCCGCGTGCCGCGGCGTCGGTCGCGTGCAGGCTTCCGGCGAGTTGTTGATTGCCGCGGGTGGCGCGCCGATTTTCTCCACGTCCCGGGTGGACCTGCACCGCGCGTGGTCCGAAACAACTTTCCACATGCAGCGGCAGCGCGATAATCCGCAATGCGCGCAGCAGGAATACGACCGCATCCTCGATACCGGCGATCCCGGCATCGCGCCGCACCTGACGTTTGATCCTGCTGCCGATGTCGCGGCGCCATTCGTAAATGCCGCGAGGCCGCGAATTGCGATTCTGCGCGAGCAGGGCATCAACGGTCAGGTCGAGATGGCGGCAGCATTCGACCGCGTCGGATTCGAGACCGTCGACGTGCATATGAGCGACATCATCGCGGGCCGCGTCAGGCTGTCGGATTTCAAAGGCTACAGCGCTTGCGGCGGCTTTTCCTACGGCGATGTGTTGGGTGCGGGGGAGGGCTGGGCCAAGTCGATTCTGTTCAACGCCAGGGCGCGCGATGAGTTCGAGGCGTTCTTCAGGCGCGCCGATACTTTCGCGCTCGGCGTGTGCAACGGCTTGGGCCAAGTCCATCCTGCTCAATCCACGCGCGCGCGACCAGTTCGAGGCCTTCTTCGGCCGCGGCGACGTGTTCGCGCTGGGCGTGTGCAACGGCTGCCAGATGATGAGCAATTTGCACGAAATCATTCCCGGCACCGAAGCGTGGCCGCATTTCGTGCGCAACAAGTCGGAGCAGTTCGAGGCGCGCTACGCGATGGTCGAGGTGCTGAAATCGCCGTCATTGTTCTTCGACGCCATGGCGAGAAGCCGGCTGCCGATTGCGGTCGCGCACGGCGAGGGATATGCCGAATTCGTCACTCCCGAGCAACGCAGCCGGGCGCAAGCGCTGGTCGCCATGCGCTTTGTCGATAACCGCGGCACGGCGACCGAAGACTATCCCTGTAATCCCAACGGTTCGCCGGCGGGTATCACCGGCCTGACCACGCCCGATGGGCGCTTCACCGTGTTGATGCCGCATCCCGAGCGCGTGTTCCGGACGGTCCAGAATTCGTGGCACCCGCGACACTGGGGCGAGGACGGCCCGTGGGTCAGAATGTTTCGCAATGCGCGCCGGTGGGTGGGCTGAGCGATCTACTGAGTATTACGTAATTGGATGACAGTTTCGCGGAGGGATCGCCCCCTCACCCCAACCCTCTCCCCCGTTTCCGGGGGAGAGGGAGTAATCCCCCTCTCCCACTTGGGCGGGAGAGGGCCGGGGTGAGGGTGGGACGTAACTCAGTTACGTAAATCTCAATAGTTGCCGATCATGAATCAGGAACCTCTCAAACCCGATGCTCCTTTCTACACCGAGGACGAGCTCGACGCGCTCTACGAGAGCGATCCGGTCGCCGCGCTGCGCATCTCGCGCGAGCAGCACGCGCTGCGACAGCAGCTCGGCTCGCAGCGTGGCGAAGCCGGGCCGGCGCCGACCGCCGATGGGATCAAGGAGGTTCTTGCCGAAACACGGCGTATCCTGCTGCGGGACGGCGGTGACCTCGAGTTTGTCGCGTTGGAGGGGACGGTGGTGCAGGTGCGGCTCAAAGGCAACTGCGCGGGCTGCCCGCGCGCGACGCTCGATCTCAAGAACATCGTCGAGCAGATGGTGAAAAACCGCTTCCCGCAGATTACCGCGGTGCGGAACGTGTTTTAGTCGATCTTCGCCTTGGCGCGCAGGTCGCCGATCACCTTGTCGATCGCCTGCCGCTGCAGGTTCTGCTGCAGTTGCGGCTTGACTTCCTCGAAGCCCGGCGTCTTGAACGGCCGTTCGTCGTCGAGGCGGATCACGTGCCAGCCGAACTGGGTCTGCACCGGCGGATCGGTCAGTTGGCCTTTCTTGAGCTTTTTCAGCGCCTCGGCGAACGGGGGCACGTAGCGGCCGGGCGCGCTCCAGCCAAGGTCGCCGCCTTGAGCTTTCGATCCCTGATCCTCCGATTTTTCCGCGGCGATCTTGTCGAATATCGCGCCTTCCTTCAATCGCGCGACGATCTGCTTCGCCTCGGCTTCGTCTTTTACCAGAATGTGGCGCGCTTTGTATTCCTTGTCGCCGATTTGCGCCTTTTGCCGTTCGTATTCCTTCCTGAGCGCATCTTCGCTGAGCGGGTGGTTCTTGATGTAGTCCTGCACGAACGCATTTACCAGCGCTTCCTGGCGTTGCAGGTCGAGTTGCGAGGTAACCTCGGCGTTCTTGTGGAGCCCCTTCTTGATGGCTTCCTGCGAAATTACTTCACGCGTAATCAGCGCATCGCGCATGCGGCTTCTGACATCCGGCGTATCGGGCTGCCCCTGCGCGGCGTTGACCTTGAGCAGCAGATCAAGCCTGCTCTGCGGAATCGATACGCCATTGACTCGGGCAATGCCCCCGGCAGTTTGTGCGTTGCCGGTCGCGACCGTCAGCGAACCGGCGAGCACGAGCGCGAGCAGCGGAATTTTCGTTTTGTTCAGCATGATTTCCTTGTGTGGCGGACTAAATTTCGTCCGGAGTATACGCCTTGATCGTCAGGGCGTGAATTTCGCGTTCCAGCAGCGTGGCGTGAATTTCGCGCTCCAGCATCGTACCAAGAGCGGCATGGACCATGCGGTGGCGCGCCTGGGGCGACTTGCCTTCGAACAACGGCGAGACGATGATCAGCTGAAAATGCCCGCCGCCGCTTTTCGCACCGGCGTGTCCCGCGTGCTGGTCGCTGTCGTCGATCAGCTCAACGCTGTCGGGCGACAGCACCGCAAGCCTCCGTTCGATGAGTTCCAGCGTGTCGTTCATGCCGGCAGGATGTTCTTGCGGGTTGCGTGGCGCATTACTTCGAATCTTTGGTGTCGACGTATTTGGAGAGCATCAGGGCCTGCAGCACGATGAACACCAGCATCAAGCCCATGCCGCCGAACAGCTTGAAATTGACCCACGTGTCGGTCGAAAAATTGAGCGCGACATAGATGTTGAGCACGCCCATGACGGCGAAAAA
>JACPTJ010000360.1 GCA_016192835.1 Betaproteobacteria bacterium | reverse complement strand
CCCCCGTTTCCGGGGGAGAGGGAGGAACGCCCCCTCTCCCGCTTGGGCGGGAGAGGGCTGGGGTGAGGGTGGGGTATCACTCGGTTACGTAAATCTCAACTATGATCGAATCCGATACCAGTTCGACATGGCGCTCCCTTCGCCTGCGCCGCGTTGGCGCGCTGGCCGCGATCACCACGCTAATCGCGGTGTTGCTTGCGGTACCGGTGGTCGTGGTGCTGGCCAATGTCTTCATGCCGAGCGAGGGCACGTGGGCGCATCTGGCAGGCACGGTCCTGCCCGAGTACGTCGCCAATACGCTGTGGCTGCTCGCAGGTGTCGGCGGGATGGTGATTTTCGGCGGCGTTGCGACGGCGTGGCTGGTGACGATGTGCCGTTTTCCCGGTCAGCGCCTGTTCGAATGGACGCTGATCCTGCCGCTGGCGATGCCGGCCTACATCATGGCCTACGCCTATACCGATTTCCTGCAGTTTTCCGGACCGCTGCAAACCTGGCTGCGTGAGCTGACCGGATGGCAGGCGCGCGAGTACTGGTTTCCCGAGATCCGCTCGGTCGAGGGCGCAATCGCGATGCTCGGACTGGTGTTGTATCCCTATGTTTATCTGGTGGTGCGCGCTGCATTCCTCGAGCAATCGGTCGGCATCATCGAAGTGGGGCGCACGCTCGGCTACGGGGCGTGGAGCAGTTTTTTCCGCCTCGCGCTGCCGCTGGCGCGCCCGGCAATCGCCGCCGGCACCACGCTCGCGCTGATGGAAACGCTGGCCGACTTCGGCACGGTTTCCTATTTTGCGGTGCCGACTTTTACCACCGGAATTTATCACGCATGGCTGTCGCTGGGCGATCGCGTGGCTGCCGCGCAATTGTCCGCGCTGCTGCTCGGGTTCGTCCGCAAGCGCCCGGTGCGTTATCAATTGCGCGGTGCCCCTGCTTTCATCGCGGTACTGATTTGCTGCATGCCGCTGGTGCTTGGTTTCGCCTTGCCGAGCGGCCTGCTGCTGCGCATGGCGCTCACCGAAGGTGACGCGCAGTTCGGTGCGCGTTTCGTGACTCTCACGCTCAACAGCTTCACGTTGGCGGGCGTGACCGCGCTGGCGGGCGTGATGCTGGCGCTGGTGATGGCCTATGCGCTGCGGCTGAGCCCCGGGCCGCTCACGCGCGCCGCCAACCGCTTGGCTGGCCTCGGCTATGCGATACCCGGTGCGGTGATCGCGATCGGTATTCTGGTGCCGGTGGCGCGGCTCGACAACGCGGTCGACGCGTGGATGCGCGTGCATTTCGATATCAGCACCGGCTTGCTGCTGACCGGCAGTATCACGGCGCTGGTCTATGCTTATCTGGTGCGCTTTCTGACCGTTGCGCTGCAGACGGTGGAGGCGGGGCTTACCAGGATCACTCCAAGCATGGACGAGGCGGCGCGTTCGCTCGGTGTCGGGCCGCTCGGCACACTGCTCAAGGTGCACGGTCCGCTCATGCGGGGCAGTCTGCTGACCGCCGGCCTGCTGGTGTTCATCGACGTGATGAAAGAACTGCCGGCGACGTTCGTGATGCGGCCGTTCAATTTCGACACGCTGGCGGTGCAGGCCTACAACCTGGCCGTCGACGAGCGGCTTGCCGAAGCTTCGACCTCGGCGCTCGCGATCGTTGCGGTCAGCCTGCTGCCGCTGATCGTGCTGTCACTGCGCATTGCGCGTACGCGGACCGAAACGGCCCGCGTGATGGATCTTCCCAAGCAACCCGCTCCATTGGTTTGATGAAGAGCTTGTCATGTCGTGCTGATGGCGAAGGTTATTTGTAGCCCACGCGATCGAAAATCTTCTGCGCCAACGGCTGGTTTTTGCCGATCACTGCAATGTTGAGCGGATCGGCCTTGAATGAGCCGAGCGCTTTCAGCGCCGGGTTGTTGTTGGTAAGGCTGGTCACCACCGGCCACTCGTTGTTGCCGTCCGCGAAGTAAAGCTGCGCGTCGTTGCTCACCAGATACTCGAGGAACTTGACCGCCGCTTCCTTGTGCGGTGCGTACCTGAGCATGCCGCCGCCGGAGATGTTGACGTGGGTGCCGCGGTTGTTCTGGTTGGGCCAGATCACGCCGACGGTTTCAGTGACCTTTTTGTCCTCTGGCTTGTCCCAACGCAGCAGTCGTGCATAGTAGTAGGTGTTGCTGATGGCGATATCGCATTCACCGGCGGCCACTGCGCGCAACTGGTCGGTATCGCCGCCCTTGGGTGCTCGTGCGAGGTTGGCAGCAACACTCTTGGCCCACGCTTCGGCTTTTTGCTCGCCGAGCGCGCCGATGATGGAGCCCATCAACGACAGGTTGTAGACATGGCTCGCCGAGCGTGTGCAGATCTTGCCTTTGAAGCGCGGATCGGCCAGGTCCTCGTAGCTCTTCAGCTCCGACGGCTGGATCTTGTTTTTGTTATAGGCAATGATGCGCGCGCGTGTCGAGAAGCCGAACCAGTTGCCGTTCGGATCGCGGTAATTGGCCGGGATGCGTGATTCGAGCAGCTTCGATTTCACCGGAGCGAACAACCCCATTGCCTCCGCACGCCAGAGGCGGCCAACATCGACCGTAATGAGGACATCGGCGGGGCTGTTGGGGCCTTCGTTACGGATGCGCTCCATCAGCGCGTCCTCGCCGCCCTCGATGCGGTTGATTTTGATGCCGGTGGCTTTGGTGAAGTTGGTGTAGAGCGCTTCGTCGGTCTGGTAATGGCGGGCAGAATAGAGGTTCAGCGTCTTTTCCTGGGCGAACGCTGGCTGCGACGTTCCGGCGACGAACGCCATTGCTCCCAGCAGCAAGCCGAAGACCTTCGCCGTCAACGTGAGCAACGCAGGCAATCCGAATTTGTTCCATAAGTCATTGAACATTTTAGAAACTCCGGTTATAGGTGCGAGGTCGAAGTGGTCTTGTTATTGAGAATGGTTCTCGTATTTAATGAGAATTAATATCATTTGTCAAGTGTTTCTGATCCAACGCGCGTGCGGCGCTGAACCGACGCTACAATCAACCGGTCACATTACCTTCCGACCGGAATTGCTGATTTGCGTTTAATCCTCATGGTGTTGCTGGTTGCGCTCGCGGGTTGCAGCATGCTGCCGCGTGCGCCTGAGCCTGCGCCCAAGCCGACGCCGACCGTAGAGCCGCCTCCCCAGCCTGAAGTCAGGCAGGTGCCACCGAAAATCGCTCTGGCTTTGGGCGGTGGCGCCGTGCGCGGGTTCGCGCACATCGGCGTGATCAAGGCGCTCGAAGCGCACGGCATCGTGGTCGACATCATCGTCGGAACCAGCGCCGGAAGCCTGGTCGGCGCGCTCTACGCCGGCGGCTACGGCGGGTTCGATCTGCAGCGCGCCGCATTGCAAATGAACGATACGGTGATTGCCGACTGGTCGCTGCCCGACCGCGGTTTCATCAAAGCTCGAGAAGCTCAACAAGCCGTTCGCGACGGTGGCCACCGATCTGCAGAGCGGCGAGCCGGTAGTGTTTCGCACCGGCAACACCGGCATGGCGGTGCGTGCCTCGAGCAGCGTGCCCGGCGTGTTTCAGCCGGTCACCATTAGCGGGCGCGAATACGTCGACGGCGGGCTGGTGAGTCCGGTACCGGTGCGCGCGGCGCGCGGCATGGGAGCCGACCTGGTAATTGCGGTCTACATTTCCAACAATCCGCGCTTTGGCAAGACCAGGGACAGCGTCGATGTCATGTTGCAGTCATTCGCGATCATGGGCCAAAGCATCGCGGGCTACGAGCTTAGCGAGGCCGACATCGTGATCCGTCCTGATACCGGCGCGATGCGCGGTACCGATTTCGACAACCGGCATCAGGCCATCATCGAAGGCGAAAAAGCAGGGCTGGCGGCGATCGCCGCGATCAAGCTGAAGGTCACCGAGAAAACGGTGACGGTGACGAAACGGTAGTTAGGGGCTCTTAGAAATTCACGCGGCGCGCGCCGTTGTAGCGCTTGTTCCAGTAGCGGCTGTGCAGGTTCGAAACCTCGACGTCGCGGCCGCGGCTTGGCGCATGCACGAAGCGTTCCTCGCCGATGTAGATGCCGACGTGTGAAAACGGCCGCCTGCGGGTATTGAAGAACACCAGATCGCCGGGCCGCAGTTCCGTTTTGTCGACTTTCTCCCCGACCCTGCTCATCGCCTGTGAGTCGCGCGGCAGCGTCAAGCCGATGACTTCCTGGAACACGTGGCTTACCAGCCCGCTGCAATCGAACCCACTGTCGGGCGAGCCGCCGCCGTACTTGTAGCTGACCCCGATCAGCGCGAGCGTGTGCATTACCAGCTCGCGTGCGCGCTCGAAATAGCCGCCAGCGCCGGCGGAAACGGTGACGGAAGAAACAACGGCGGTCTCGGCAACCTCGTCCGCAGCAATTGCGGGAGGGACGGAGAACGCGATCGACCCTGCAAGTATTATTGTCGTTTTTTTCATTGCCGCGACTATAGATGACATCATTCTAATTGTAAATTATTTTTTTTGCGCCCGACCTGATGCAGCGAATCAGATTATTGCTGATTCAGCGTGTACAGCTTTGCATCCACAATGCCGCCTGCGATTTCGAGTATACCGACCGATATCGGCAGCGTAAAGCGGCGCGGCCCTGCGCTGCCCGGATTGACGAACAATATGCCCTCCCGTCGCTCGACCCGCGGGCGGTGCGAGTGGCCGGATACCACAACGTGGAAGCCTGCTCCCTGCGAGTCATGCTCGAGTTCATCGAGATCATGAATGATGTGAATCGATACGGCTTCGATCGTGATGGTCTGCGTCATAGGGATCGCGCTTGCCCATGCGCCGCGATCGTTATTGCCACGCACGGCAACGACCGGCGCGATTTTGCGTAGCTCTTCGAGCACTCGCGCGGAACAGATGTCACCGGCGTGAATGATGCGTTCAACACCGGCGAGCGCGAGTTTCGCTGTCGGGCGCAGCAGATTGTGGGTATCGGAGATCAAGCCGATCCTGGTTAGTTTGGCGGGCACAGCGACAGGATACCTGACGTCCACCTCATTTGATCAGACTACCTCCGCGGAATATCAGATAAAAAACACCCCAGATACCAAAGATGATATGCGCGAGGATAAAAAGCCAGTACTCCAAACCCGGTGCAAGCTCGTAACCGGGAGTGCCGGGCAAGAATACGAGCATGAACGCGATCACCGCAGCCCAATAGGCTGATATTCCCATCGTTGCCGCGGCTGTCACCAGCGACCAGGCCTTCCTCAGAAACAGCCCGATCAACGACAAGGCCATCAGAGGCATGTAGACGATTGTATCGGCCGCGCCGAATGCGCGGTTGACCTGAACCCCAAACTCACCGACCTTTTTTACGCTCTCCTGCAAACCGATCTGAACCGCGAAATCATAATTGATCAAGGCCATGGTCTGGCCTGCCAACATAAATGCCAGTGAGAGTGCAAGAAATACAAAAATGAACCAAAAAGCTTTAGGGCGTTTGTTCGTCGTCATTCGAGTCTCCCCAGGTTCGTGGCTCAATACTGGCTATTACTTACGTCATATACCGTAATCGAACTACTCTCCGATACGTTACCCCTCCTATACGTCGGGCGCAATTCGCCGTCGGGAATGGGAGGAAACATGGATGACAATGGCAATCGAGGGCCGTCTCAAGGCGCCGTCGCACGTCCCCGCCTGCTCGAATCGCTGCGTGCCGCCATTGCCGCGCGGCACTACAGCCGTCGCACCGAGCGGGCCTGAACGGCGCGGAAGCGGCTTCACCAAAGACGCCGGCGTGGCGATGAGATAAACTCACGTACTGTTCAAAGATGGTCGTGGCGCGCGCAGTCCGCTCGATGCGGCCTGAAGGCCGCATCTCAATGCAAGATCTCGATACGATATTCTCCGATCGCGGCCCGCTCGCGCAGGCGGTAAGGGGTTTTCGCGTGCGGCAGGGCCAGCTTGAAATGGCGCGCGCGGTTGCCGACGCGATCAAGAACAATTCGGTTTTGATTGCCGAGGCCGGAACCGGCACCGGCAAGACCTTCGCGTATCTGGTGCCGGCGCTGCTCTCAGGCGGCAAGGTGATTATCTCGACCGGTACCAAGACGCTGCAGGACCAGTTGTTCGACCGCGACATCCAGGTCGTGCGCGACGCGATCAAAGTGCCGGTTACGGTGGCGTTGCTCAAGGGCCGCGCCAACTACGTCTGCCATCATTACCTCGAACGCGCACAGCACGAAGGCCGTTTCCCGAGCCGCGATGACGCGCGCTACCTGCCGCTGGTTGCGAATTTCGCGCGCCACAGCGCAACCGGCGACAAAAGCGACCTGCCGGCGGTGCCGGAAAACGCGAGCCTCTGGTCGTATGTGACGTCGACGCGCGAGAACTGCCTGGGCTCGGAGTGCGCGCATTACTCGAAGTGTTTCGTGATGGAGGCCCGCAAGCAGGCGCTTGCCGCGGATGTCGTCGTCGTCAACCATCACCTGTTCTTCGCCGACGTCGTGCTGCGCGACGAGGGCGTGTCGGAACTGCTGCCGGCGTCGAACACCGTCATCCTCGACGAAGCGCATCAATTGCCGGGGACGGCGAGCCTGTTTTTCGGCACCAGCGTGTCGACCTCGCAGTTGATCGAATTGGCGCGCGATACGCGCATCGAGGCGGCGGCCTCGGCGAAAGACTACGCGGCGCTGCCCGCTGCAGCCCAGGCATTCGACAAGGCGGCGCGTGATTTGCGGCTCGCGTTCCAGGAGGAGAGCGGTCGTTATCCGTTCCAGGCGCTCGATCGCATTCGCGAGTTCGGGCCGGCGCTCGACGCGGTTTGCGCCAGCCTTGATGCGCTCGTGGCTGTGCTTGAGTCACAGGCCGAGCGCAGCGAAGGACTCGAGAAATGCTGGCAGCGCGCTCGCGCGCTGTCTGAACAGATTGGCCGCTGGCGCGACCATGACGATCCCGAGCTGGTGCGCTGGGTCGAACTCTTCAGCCACGCGCTGCATCTCAACGCGACGCCGCTGTCGATCGCCGGAATTTTTCAAAGCCAGATCAGCGGTCATGCACGCTCGTGGATTTTCACTTCGGCAACGTTGTCGGTGGGCGGAGACTTCAGCCATTACGTCAGCCAGATGGGGCTTGCCGAGGCGTGCGCGCAGTCGTGGGACAGCCCGTTCGATTTCGCGAGCCACGCGCTGGTTTACGTGCCGAAAGGCATGCCCGAGCCCAATACCCCGGCCTACACTCCGGCGGTGGTCGCCGCGGCGCTGCCGGCGATCGAGGCCAGCGGCGGACGCACGTTCATGTTGTTCACCAGCCTGCGCGCGATGCGTGAGGGCCACGAGCTGTTGAAGGACGTGTTTTCCCGCCGCAAGCTCGACTATCCGCTGCTGCTGCAGGGAGAAGGTTCGCGCACCGAGCTGCTCGAGCGCTTCCGGCGGCTCGGCAATGCAGTGCTGATCGGCAGCCAATCGTTCTGGGAAGGCGTGGATGTGCGCGGCGAGGCACTGTCGCTGGTGGTGATCGACAAACTGCCGTTTGCGCCGCCCGACGACCCGCTGCTCGCAGCGCGCATCGAGCGCATCAGGCGCGAGGGACGCAACGCGTTCGTCGAATTCCAGCTGCCGCAGGCGGTGATCACGCTCAAGCAGGGCGCGGGGCGGCTGATCCGCGACGAGACCGATCGCGGCGTGCTGATGATCTGCGACCCGCGTCTCTTCAGTAAAGGCTATGGCAGGCGCATCCTGGCCAGCCTGCCGGCCATGAAGGGCACGCGTGATATCGCGGAGGTGATCGCGTTTTTCGAGCGCGCGGATACCGCGTATACGCGGGTGCCGGCCGGCAACGAATGATGAAAAGCCGGGGGAAGGGGTTGCTCCGCGGCGGCGATGCTTTTCGGCTTCGGCCGCTGCGCGGCAATCCAGTCGCGCGCCCGGGCGCGGGATTCCTCGATCACCTGCTGCGGCACCAGCTTCAGCGTGAGGTAGATTCCGATCGGCACCAGGATCAAGTCATCGAGATAACCGATTACCGGAATAAAGTCCGGGATCAGATCGATCGGGCTCAGGAAGTAGCCGACTACCAGCAGCGCAAAGATCTTGGGCAGCCACGGCATGCCCGGGTGCCGGCAGCAGAACCACAGGGCCATGCCTTCGCATTCCAGTTGCCGTGCCCAGCGTTTGAGTTGCTCCCACATCAGGCGACCGCGCCTTTCAGGTCGTGCGTGTCGGATGCCACGATCTTCACGCGCGCAAACTCGCCGGCCTCGAGCGTTGCATGCGGCGCGACGTGCACGATGCCGTCGATGTCTGGCGCGTCGGCGCTGCTGCGCGCAATTGCGCCCTTGGTGGTGACCGCGTCGACCAGAACCGTCAGGGTGCGACCGATCCTGCGCTTGAGGCGCGCCGCGCTGATTCCCTCCTGCAGCGCCATGAAGCGCGCCTTGCGTTCTTCCTTGATTGCTTCGGGCACGTGGCCCGGCAATTCATTTGCCTTCGCGCCGTCGACCGGCGAATAGGCGAAGCAGCCGACACGGTCGAGTTGCGCAGCCTTGAGAAATTCGAGCAGTTGCTCGAAATCGGCGTCGGTTTCGCCGGGGAAACCGACGATAAAGGTGCTGCGTACCGTCAGCTCGGGACAGATCTCGCGCCAGCGCCTGATGCGCGCAAGGTTGTTCTCCGAGCTTGCCGGCCGTTTCATCGCTTTCAATATTTTCGGGCTCGCGTGCTGAAACGGCACGTCGAGATACGGCAGGATTTTCCCCTCCGCCATCAGCGGAATCACCTCGTCGACGTGCGGGTAGGGGTATACGTAATGCAGCCGCACCCACACCCCTAGGCTGCCGAGCGCGCGAGCCAATTCCGTCATGCGCGTCCTGAGCGGACGGCCGTGCCAGAAGCCAGTGCGGTATTTGACGTCGACGCCGTAAGCGCTGGTGTCTTGCGAAACTACCAACAGCTCTCGCACACCGGCCTTGACCAGGTTTTCCGCTTCCTGCATGACTTCGCCGACAGGACGGCTGACGAGATCCCCGCGCAGCGACGGGATGATGCAGAACGTGCAGCGGTGATTGCAGCCCTCGGCGATCTTCAGGTACGCATAGTGCCGGGGCGTCAGTCTTATTCCTTGCGGCGGAATCAGGTCGGTGTAGGGGTCGTGCGGCTGCTGCAGGTGCGCGTGCACCGCCTGCATCACTGCGTCGGTCGCATGCGGGCCGGTGACCGCAAGCACGCGCGGATGGGTCTGCCTGACGATATTGCCTTTGGCGCCAAGGCAGCCGGTGACGATCACGCGGCCGTTTTCGGCAAGCGCTTCGCCGATCGCCTCGAGCGATTCCTCGACCGCGGCATCGATGAAGCCGCACGTGTTGACGACGACCAGGTCCGCATCCTTATAAGCCGGCGCGATGAGATAACCTTCGGCGCGCAACTGCGTGAGGATGCGTTCGGAATCAACCAGCGCCTTGGGACAGCCGAGCGAGACGAAACCGACTTTGGGCGCGGCCCTGGGCCGCGCGCGCGCTTGATCAGGCGCCGTCTTTTTTGCCGCCTTCATCCTTGGGCGCGGATTTGCTGGAGTTGCCTGCGGCATCATCGCGTTGCGGCTGCGCGAACGGATTGGAAGCGGCGAAGTTGGGGAAGGGGAAAGCGCCGAACAGGTTGCGGGTCTGTTTTTGCAATTGCTGCTGCATTTCGAGGAATGCGTTGGCGCTTTGCTCGAGATAGCTGCTCATCAGGCCCTGGATCGCGGGGCCCTGCATCTTGAGAAATTCCCCCCACGCATCGGGGTTGAGCGTGGGCGGCGTTCCGCCGTAAATTGCATTCGACTGTTCCTGCAGCTTTTTCTGGATCTCGACGAAGGTATGGATGTTTTTCTCGAGGTAACCGCCCATCATCCCCTGCATCGCGTTGCCGTAGAAGCGGATGATCTGGGACAGCGCGTCGCTCGAAAACATGGGCGCGCCGTTGCCGCTTTCTTCCTCGAGAATAATCTGCAGCAGGATGGCGCGCGTCAGATCCTCCTTGGACTTGGCGTCCTCGACCCTGAACTCGATTTGGTCGAGCACCAGCTTCTTGACATCCGCCAGCGTGATGTAGCTGCTGGTCGTAGTGTCATAAAGCCGGCGGTTCGGATACTTTTTGATGATACGCAGATGCTCGCTCATAGCTGACCTCAACTGCAAAAAAATGTATTTGGATTGTGCGCCGCAGCATCCGCAGCGTCAAGGCGGCGACACCAAAAGAAGTGGCTACTGCATGTGCTGGCCGCCGTTGATGGCGATATTGGCGCCCGTCACAAAGGCTGCCTCGTCGGAACACAGGTAGGCGACGAGGCCAGCGACTTCTTCCGGCTTGCCGAGCCGTCCGACCGGAATTTGCGGGATGATCTTGGCATCGAGCACTTCTTTCGGGATCGCCATTACCATTTTGGTTCCGATATAGCCGGGTGAAATCGTATTCACCGTCACGCCCTTGCGCGCGACTTCCAGCGCCAGCGCCTTGGTGAAACCGTGCATCCCGGCTTTGGCGGCAGAGTAGTTGGTCTGACCGAATGCGCCTTTCTGTCCATTGACCGAAGAGACGTTGATCACGCGGCCCCAGCCGCGGTCCACCATATCGTCGAGCACCGCTTTGGTCATGTTGAAAACGCTGTCGAGATTGGTGCGCATCACCGCGTCCCAGTCTGCCTTGCCCATTTTCCTGAATGTCATGTCGCGCGTGATGCCGGCATTGTTGACCAGCACGTCGATCGGGCCGACTTCGGCTTCGATCTGCTTGACCGCCTTGGCGCACGAATCGAAATCCGCAACATCGACCTGCACGGCATGGAATTCGTGCCCTCGGTTTTTCATGTCGGCGAGCCATTGCCGAGCCTTGGTGTTGCCGGGCGAATACGTGGCGACCACCCGGTAATCCATTCCCGACAGCTTGACGCAGACAGCCTCGCCGAGGCCGCCCATGCCGCCGGTAACAACCGCTACTCGTGACATTGTTTGTCCTCCTCTGCAAGAAACCGATTCAGATTAACACGAAGTCTCAACGCCATGTCTCGATCAATCGCAGCGCTGTTTTACGTAACGCCCGGGCGCCGGCTCGATTGCCGGATAGCGTGCGCTGCCCAACTCAGGGCGCGCGGCGGCGCTGCCACCGCCGTATCCGGCCAGCCATTCGCTCCACCGGCTCCACCAGCTGCCGGGATGCTCGCGCGCGCCGGCGAGCCACGCATCAGGATCCGGCGGCAAAGCCGGATTGAGCCAGTAATGCCGGCGGTTTTGCGACGGCGGATTGACCACGCCCGCGATGTGCCCGCTGGCGGCCAGCACGAACTCGATTTTGCCGCCGACCAGTTGCGTGGTCTGGTAGGCGCTCTTCCAGGGCACGATGTGGTCCTCCCGCGAGGCGAGGACGAAAGTGGGCAGCCTGATTTTCGACAGATCCACCTTGACGCCGCAGTTGGTCAGCCGGCCCGGGACGCACAGGTTGTTCTCCAGATAGGTGTTGCGCACGTAATAGACGAACATCGCCCCGGGGAGGTTGGTGCTGTCGCTGTTCCAGTAGAGCAGATCGAAGGCCTCCGGTTTGCGTCCCTTGAGGTAGTTGTTGACGACGTAATTCCAGATCAGATCGTTGGGTCGCAGGCTGGAAAAAGTGAGCGCGAGTTCCTGGCCGTGGAGCACGCCGCCTTGCGCGAAATCCTTTTCACGCCGGGATACGTAAGCTTCGTCGATGTATACCGAAATATCCCCGGCATCGCTGAAGTCGAGCATCGTGGTGAGGTAAGTAACGCTCGCCGCGAGGTTGCGCCGTTTCGCGCGCAGCACCGCGAGCGCGGCGGCGAGCAGCGTGCCGCCGACGCAAAAGCCGAGCGCATTGACCTGCCTGACGCCGCAGATTGCGCGGGCAACCTCGAGCGCCCTGATCACGCCTTGTTCGAGATATTGATCCCAGGTGATACTCCCCATGTCCGCTGACACGTTGTGCCACGACACCATGAATACGGTGTGTCCCTGCGCGACCGCATAGCGCACGAACGAATTTTCCGGCTGCAGGTCGAGGATGTAGTATTTGTTGATGCACGGCGGGACCATCACCAGCGGCCGCGCGTGGACGGAATCGGTGGCCGGGCGATACTGGAGCAGCTGCATCAGCTCGTTTTCGTAAACCACCGCGCCGGGCGTCACCGCGATGTTGCGGCCGACTTCGAATGCTGATTCATCGGTCGTCGAGATGCGGCCTTTCCTGCGATCTTCGTTCAGGTTTTCGAGGCCACGCAGCAGGCTTTCGCCACGCGTCTCGGAGGCGAGTTTCAGGACGTCAGGATTGGTCGCCGGGAAGTTGGTGGGCGCTGCGGCGTCCACCAGCTGGCGCGTGATAAAGCGCAGTTTGCGTTTGACCGGCGCGTCAAGTCGCGCGGCCTCGACGACTTCAGTCAGCCAGCGCGAGTTGAGCAGGTAGGCCTGCTTCAAATAATCGAAAAACGGCAGCTCTTGCCATTCCGGCGATTGAAAGCGCCGGTCTCCATGGTCGGGCACCGCGACCGGCGCCGGCCGGGCCGCGGTGGAACCTGCCGCGTCCGCGCGCGCGACAATGGCTGTCCATAGCTCGAGATGGCGCTGGTAATAGCGCTGCTGCAGCGCAGCCCAGCGCTCGCTGTCCTGCGCGAGATCCGCCGCCAGCGCCTGCCAAGCCTCCGCGCTTTCGAGCCGTTGCCCGGCTGACAGCGAACCGAGCACATCCTCGGCGAATTTGCGGCTGGCGAGGTCCAGATCTTCATACATCGCCTGCATCGGCCGGGGCGGCGAATTCATCGGTCAATGCAGCAGCACGCCGACGCCCCAGATCGTGCCGATCCCGGTGGCGATCAGCGCGACCTGCTGCACGGTGGCGCGGATTTCCGGACGGCGATGCAGGCCGGGGATGAGATCCGCGACCGCAACGTAGATCATGCTCGCGGCGGCGAGCGCCAGCAGCGGCGGTATCCACTGCTGCATGGTTTGCAGCGCGAAGTAGGCGAGCACGCCGCCCACCATCATCGCCAGGCTCGACAGCACGTTGAGCGCGAGCGCGTACCGCTTGCTGAAGCCGGAATGCAGCAGCACCAGGAAGTCGCCGACTTCCTGCGGCACTTCGTGCGCGATGATCGCGATCGCAGTCACCAACCCCAGCTGCACGTCGGCGAGAAAGGCCGCCGCGATCAGAATGCCGTCGACGAAGTTGTGGAAGGTGTCTCCAATCATGATCATCATGCCGCTGCGGCCGTGATCGTGCTGCGCCGGTTGCGCTTCGTGCGCCTCGCACTGGTCTTCGTGGCAGTGGCGCCACAGCACCAGCTTCTCGAGGACGAAGAACAGCAAGATGCCGATGAGGATGGTCGCCGCGATCTGCTCGATGCTGTCAGCCATGCCGAACGCATGCGGCAGGATGTCGAGAAATACCGCGCCGAGCAGAGCGCCGACTGCGTAACTGATCAGAATCGGCACGTGCGCAGTACGCGCGTTGAAGGCGAACGCAGCGGCGGCAACGACGCTCAACACGCCGCCAACTACGCTGGCAACGATGATCCAGGCTAATACCGGCATGGGTGGAGGAAAACCAGAGAGACTAAATCGGGCATTATAAATGACGTGTCAAGCCCGCACCGTTATTCCGGGTGCGCCCGATCGGGATCGAGCCAGATCAGCGCGGCCATGCGGCCCGTCACTGGGTCGCGGCGGTAGGAATAAAAACGTGCGGCATCGCGGTGGGTGCAAAATCCGCCGCCGAACACCTGCTGCACGCCGCAGCGCGCGAGACGCTGGCGCGCGAGTTTGAACAGGTCGGCAAGCCACTTGCCTGCGCGGTAGGGCTTGAATGCCTCAGCCGCTGCGGGATCCGCGGTGAGAAACGCTTCCCGCACGTCGCTGCCGACCTCAAACGCGTCGGGGCCGATCGCGGGGCCGAGCCACGCGAGCAGTTCGCCCGGCGCGACACCTGTTTCACGCACTGCGTTTTCGATGACTCCCGAACTCAAGCCGCGCCAGCCGGCGTGAGCAATTCCGACAACGCTGCCGGACTCGTCGCACAGCAGCACCGGCATGCAGTCGGCGATCATGACCGCGCATACGGTCCCGGCGTTACGCGCGATGCTGGCGTCCGCCTCAGGGATCCCGGCCAGACCATCGGCGACGACCACCTTCGCACCGTGCACCTGGCGCAGCCATTTGGGTTCCTGCGGCAGCCATGCGCGCAGCAGCTGCCGGTTGGCGTGCACCGTTGCCTCGTTGTCGCCTGTGCGCAGACCCAGGTTGAAGCTGGCATAGGCGCCGGAGCTGACTCCGCCGTTACGGGTCGTAATCAGGCTTTTTACGCCGGGCGGCGCAGGCCAGTCGGGAACGATCCAGTCGTAGGGAGCTTTCACGCCGTCACTACCGATTGCGCTCGCAATGCGGCAATCAGGGCGTGCATGTCCGCCGGCAGTGGCGCCTGCCACGCTACTGTCTCGCCGCTGGCAGGATGCAGGAATTCGAGCCGCTCGGCGTGCAGCGCCTGACGCGCAAACCCAGCCAGCACGGCATCGGCGCTCTTCCGGTTCCTGCCATAGACCGGATCGCCGACCAATGGGTGGCCGAGCGATTGCAGGTGCACGCGGATCTGGTGCGTGCGCCCGGTTTCGAGCCGGCAGCGAAGGAGCGTCGCGTTCAGGTAGCGTTCCAGTACCTGGTAGCGGGTGACGGCAGGTTTACCGCGCGCGACAACTGCCATGCGCGTGCGTTGCACCGGGTGGCGGCCGATCGGCGCCTCGACCTTGCCGTCGCGCGCAACGCGGCCGTGCACCAGCGCCAGGTACTCGCGCCTGACGGTATGCGCCTGCAGCTGGCGCACCAGACTGGTCTGGGCGGGAAGCGTTTTCGCGACGACCAGCAGGCCACTGGTGTTTTTGTCGAGACGATGCACGATACCTGCGCGCGGCAGGCTCGCGAGCTGCGGCGCGTGCGCGAGCAACGCATTCAACAGCGTGCCGCTCCAATTACCGCTGCCGGGGTGCACGACCAGGCCGGCGGGCTTGGCGATCACCAGGAGCGCCGCATCTTCGTGAACGATATCGAGCGCTATGTCCTCCGGCGCGGCCGCGGTCGCTGCCGGGTCGGGTAGGGGATAGAGCAGGACTTTCTCACCGCCCCACACCTTGGCCTTGGGCAGTGCGGGACGTCCGTCGAGCTCGACGCGCCGGGTGCGGATCCAGTGCGCGAGCCGGCTGCGGGAAAATTCCGGTAACAAACGCGACAGCGCCTGGTCCAACCGTTGACCCGCGCAGTCCGGCGACACGGTCAATTCGACCGGTGCCGGTAATGCGCTGGTTGCGTTATAATTTTGTGTTTTTTCCGCGGGACCCATTTATGCGATTAAGTTTAGCGTTATTTCTTGCCCTGTGCCTGTCGGCGTGCGGGTTGCTTCCGGAACAAATCGACGAAACCAAAGGCTGGTCGGCGAGTAAGTTGTATTCCGAAGCGAAAAGCGAGCTCGCCGGCAGCAACTACGAAAAAGCGATCAAGCTCTACGAAAAACTGGAATCGCGCTATCCATACGGCCGCTACGCGCAGCAGGCGCAGCTTGAAATCGCGTACGCCTATTACAAGGACAAGGACGTTGCTTCGGCAATCGCGGCTGCGGACCGCTTCATCAAGCTGCATCCCAACCATCCCAGCGTCGATTACGCTTATTACCTGAGGGGGCTCGCCAGTTTCAACGACGATTTGGGGATCCTCGGCGCGTATGCCGGCCAGGACATGACCGAGCGCGATCCGAAAGCGTTGCGCGAGGCATTCCAGGCGTTCAAGGACCTGGTGACGCGCTTTCCGAAAAGCAAATACACGCCGGATTCGGTCCAGCGCATGAATTACCTGGTCAACACGCTGGCGTCGCATGAGGTAAATGTCGCGCGTTATTACATGAAACGCAGCGCTTTCGTTGCGGCCGCGAACCGGGCCCAATACGCGCTCAAGAATTACCCGCAGGCTCCCGCCAACGAAGAGGGATTGCTGATTCTCGTCCAGGCTTACGACAAGCTCGGCATGACCGACCTGCGCAACGACGCCGAGCGGGTGATAAAAGCCAATTTTCCCAAGAGCAAGTACCTGACCGGCCAAGCCGGGGATGGCAAGCCCTGGTGGCAGTTCTGGAACTGGAGCTATTAGCGCCGCTTTTTCACACCGCGAGTTCCGGGCGGTCGCGAAACAGTTCAAGGGCCTCCGGGTTCGCCAGCGCTTCCACATTCTTGACCGGCCGGCCGTGTACGACATTGCGCACCGCGAGTTCGACAATCTTGCCGTTCTTGGTGCGCGGGATGTCGGCAACCTGCACGACCTTGGCGGGCACATGGCGCGGCGTGGCGTTGGTGCGGATGTGCAGTTTGATTTTGTCGGTAAGCGCCTGATCGAGGGTCAGGCCCTCGCGCAGCCGCACGAACAGCATGACACGCACATCGTTGGGTCTTTCCGGCGGCCAGTCCTGGCCTATGACCAGGCTTTCGACCACTTCATCCAGTTGCTCGACCTGGCGGTAAATCTCGGCGGTGCCGATGCGCACGCCACCCGGGTTGAGCACGGCGTCGGAGCGTCCGTAGATGATCATGCCGTCATGAGCCGTGAGCTCGACGTAGTCGCCGTGGCACCAGACGTTGGGAAACTTATCGAAGTACGCGGCATGGTATTTCGCGCCGTCAGCATCGTTCCAGAAGCCGACCGGCATCGATGGGAAGGGCGCGCTGCACACCAGCTCGCCTTTTTCGCCGCGCACCGGCTTGCCATCCTCGTTGTAGACCTCGACTTTCATGCCGAGGCCGCGGCACTGGATTTCGCCGCGCCATACCGGCAGCAGCGAATTGCCGAGCACGAAAGTGGAAATGATGTCGGTGCCGCCTGAAATCGACGCGAGGTCGAGGTCGCGCTTGACGTTCTGATAAACATAGTCGAAGCCCTCGGGCGCCAGCGGTGAGCCGGTCGACATCATCACGCGCAGCCGGTCGAGCCGGTGCGTTTGCGCCGGCTTCATTCCGGCTTTGGCGAGTGCATCGATGAATTTGGCGGACGTGCCGAATATCGTCATGCCCGCCGCGTCGGCGAAATCGAACAGGATATTGCCGTTACGAACGAACGGGGAGCCGTCGTAGAGCAGGATCGCGCAGCCGGCGGCAAGCCCCGATGCGAGCCAGTTCCACATCATCCAGCCGCAGGTGGTGAAATAGAACATGCGGTCATCGCGGTTGATATCGGCGTGCAGTACGTGTTCCTTCAAGTGCTGCAGCAGCGTGCCGCCGGCGCCATGAACGATGCATTTCGGCACACCGGTGGTGCCCGATGAATACAGGATGTAGAGCGGATGATCGAACGGCAGCGGTTCGAATTCGATGGCGCGCGCGGCGAACGGCGCCATGAAGTCGTGCACGATGGCGGAGTTGGGAATTGCGTCGATCCCGGGGTCGCTCCGGGTGTAAGGCACGACGATGACTTTTTGCACCGACGGCAGATGTCTGGCTATTTCCACCAGGCGGTCGATGATATCGATCGTCTTGCCGTTATAGAAATAGCCATCCGTGCCGAACAGGATTTTGGGTTCGATCTGGCCGAAGCGGTCGAGCACGCCCTGCACGCCGAAATCCGGCGAGCACGACGACCAGATTGCGCCGATGCTCGCCGCGGCCAGCATCGCGATTACGGTGCCGGGCACATTCGGCATGTAAGCGGCGACACGGTCGCCGGCAGTGACACCGGCGGCGCGCAGCGCCTGGGCGAGGCGCGAGACTTCGTGATGCAGCTCGGCGAACGTGATGCTGCTTGATACCCGGTCTTCGCCCCAGAATATGATCGCGGGCTCGCGATCGTCGCGCCGCAGCAGGTTCGCCGCAAAATTGAGCCGCGCCTGCGGAAACCAGCGCGCGCCCGGCATGCGGTCGCCGTGCTCGATCACGACGTCGCCCTGGTGCGCGGCGATCACGCCGCAAAACGTCCACACCGCACTCCAGAACCGCTCAGGCTCCCGGATCGACCAGTCGTAGAGTGCCGCGTAATCGGGTAATTGGACGCCAAACTGGCTTTCTACCGCGCGCATGAATGCGGTCATGCGGGACGCGGCGATTGCTTCAGCGGAGGGTTGTGCCACAAAGGCTGATTCATGGCGGCTCGGGAACCGTAAGTCATTCGGGACGCATTTGCGGGAAAAGGATCACATCCCGGATGCTGGGGCTGTCGGTCAGGAGCATGACGAGCCGGTCGATGCCGATGCCGGCACCGGCGGCCGGGGGCAGCCCGTACTCGAGCGCGCGGATGTAATCGGCGTCGTAATGCATCGCTTCCTCGTCGCCGGCGTCCTTCTGCCTCGCCTGCTCCTGGAAGCGCGCGGCCTGGTCCTCGGGGTCGTTGAGCTCGGAAAAGCCGTTGGCGATTTCGCGTCCTGCGATATAGAGCTCGAAGCGCTCGGCGAGATTCGGGTCCGCGTCGCTGCGGCGTGCCAGCGGCGACACTTCGGCCGGATAGTTGATGATGTAGGTCGGCTGAAACAGCTCGGACTCGGTGGTGTTTTCAAATAACGTCAGCTGCAGCCCGCCGATTCCGTCCTGCTCGCGGTAGGGGACGTTGAGTTCCTTGAGCTTGCCGATCAGCGCGTCACGGCTGTTCAGCAGCTCCTCCGGTATTTCGGGATGAAATTGCCTGATCGCTTCCGGTATGGTGAGCCGCGCAAACGGTTTTTCGAGATCGATTTCACGGCCCTGGTAGGTAATCGTGCGCGTGCCGCACACGGCTTGCGCGACGTCGCCGATCAATTGCTGCAGCAGCGCCATCATGTAACGATAGTCGCGGTACGCAACGTACAGCTCGATCATGGTGAACTCGGGATTGTGGCGGGTCGAAATGCCTTCGTTGCGGAAATTGCGGTTGAGCTCGAACACTTTTTCGAAACCGCCGATCACCAGCCGCTTGAGGTACAGCTCGGGCGCAATGCGCAGGTACAGCTTCATGTCCAGCGCATTGTGATGCGTGACAAACGGGCGGGCGGACGCGCCGCCTGGAATCGGCTGCATCATCGGCGTTTCAACCTCCAGGAAGCGGCGGTTCAGCAGGTATTCGCGCACGCCTTGCACAATCCGCGAGCGCAGCACGAACGTGAGCCGCGTGTCTTCGTTGGCGATCAGGTCGAGGTAGCGCTGGCGGTAGCGGCTTTCCTGATCCGTCAGACCATGAAACTTCTCCGGCAGCGGCCGCAGCGATTTGGTCAGCAGGTGGAGCTCTTTCACACGCACCGTGAGCTCGCCTTTCTGCGTCTTGAACAATACGCCCTCGGCACCGATGATATCGCCGCTGTCATAGTGCTTGAACGCGCCGTGCTGTTCCTTGCCGGGATAGCTGTCGGTCAGGTAGAGCTGGATGCTGCCGCTCATGTCCTGAATGGTCGCGAAGCTCGCTTTGCCCATCACCCGCTTGAGCATCATGCGCCCGGCGACTTTGACGACGACCGGATTCAGATCGAGGGAGTCGCGGTCGCGGTCCTCGTGTTTTTCCATCAGATCGGCGGCAAAATCGGTGCGCTGGAATTTATTGGGAAACGCAATGCCTTTCTCGCGCAGCGCTTTCAGCTTGGCGCGCCGCTCGGCGATGATCTGATTGTCGTCAGGCTGCGGCGGCGCGTTCTTGTCGTCCATGGTCCATCCTATCGGTAATCACGAAACCGGACGACAGCCCGGTTTCGCACGACGCTCCCCTCGCCCTCCGGGAGAGGGGTTGGGGGTGAGGGATCGAGCGACGTTGCATAGGTATGTGAAGCTCGATAAGTTGCGGCGCTAGCGCGCCGTCATACGTCCTGCTTGAGACTGGCGGTGATGAAATCATCCAGATCGCCGTCCAGCACCGCCTGCGTGTTGCCGATTTCGACGTTGGTGCGCAGATCCTTGATGCGCGACTGGTCGAGCACATAGGACCGGATCTGGTGACCCCAGCCGATGTCGCTCTTGGAGTCCTCCATCGCCTGTTTTTCCTCGGTGCGCTTCCTGAGCTCGAGTTCGTACAGGCGCGCTTTCAGCATCGCCATCGCTTCGGCGCGGTTGCGGTGCTGCGAGCGGTCGTTCTGGCATTGCACGACGATGCCGGTCGGCGCATGGGTAATGCGGATTGCCGAATCGGTCTTGTTGACGTGCTGGCCGCCCGCGCCGGAGGCGCGAAAGGTGTCGATGCGCAGATCAGCTGGATTGATTGCAATCGCGATGGTCTCATCGACTTCGGGATAGACGAATACGCTCGCGAATGAAGTATGACGCCGGTTGTTGGAATCGAACGGCGACTTGCGCACCAGGCGGTGGATGCCGGACTCGGTGCGCAGATGGCCGTAGGCGTAATCGCCGATCACCTTGAGGGATGCGCTCTTGAGGCCCGCGACTTCGCCCGCGGACTCCTCGAGCAGCTCGACGCGGAAACCTTTGCGTTCGCAGTAGCGCAAATACATGCGCTCCAGCATCTGCGCCCAGTCCTGCGCCTCGGTGCCGCCGGAGCCGGCCTGGATATCCACGAAACAGCTGTTCGGGTCCATCGGATTTGAAAACATGCGCCGGAATTCCATGTCGGCGACGGTTTTCTCGAGCGCGTGCGCGTCGGCCTCCATGACCTTGAGCGACGCGTCGTCATTCTCGGCGCGCGCCATCGCGAAGAATTCCGCCGCATCGCGCAGGTCCCGGTCGAGCTTCGCCATCGCGACGACCAGCGCTTCGAGCGTTTTGCGCTCGCGCCCCAGTTCCTGGGCGCGTTTGCCGTCGCTCCAGATCGACGGATCTTCGGCTAGTTTGACGACTTCGGCGAGGCGCCTTTGCTTTGCCTCGAAGTCAAAGATACCTCCGCAGCTCGGCGTTGCGCTGGCCCAGGTCCTGCAGCCGCCGTGCTATGGCGTTGAGTTGTTCTGCTTCCATTGTGGGACTGCCATCAAAAACAGCGATTATACAGGACGCCGCACCGATTCTGAGTGAACGAATGAACGAGTGAATGAGTGAAGGAGTGAAGGAGTGAAGGAGTGAAGGAGTGAAGGAGTGAAGGAGTGAATGAGTGAAGGAGTGAAGGTTCCCTCTCCCCCGTCACCGGGGGAGAGGGCTAGGGTGAGGGGGGTTCACTCATTCACCCGTTCACTCCTTCACGACTTCTTCCCAGTGCTCGATGGTGATCTGCAGCTTCTGGGCGCCGTTATATTCGTTGACGCCAAGACGGTAGACCGCGCGCACGCGTGCTGGCAGCGGTGCGGTGTGGGAGAACAGCATCGCTTCATATTCGGCGCCGTCTCTGGCGAGACGCAGCTTGAGGTGGCGTTCGCCGACTATGCGCTGCTGCACGACGCCGAACTCGTCATCAAACGTCGGCGCCGGAAAACCCTGTCCCCACACCTGCTGTTCGAGCAGCCGCGCTGTCTCGAGAGTCAGATTCCCGGCGGGCAGCGCACCGTCGGTTTCGATGCTGCGTGCGAGGTCGGCCGGCGTGAGCAGCGCTTGGGCAGCAGCTTCGAACGCGGCGCTGAAGCGCTCGAAGTCGGCTGCGCGCAGCGTCAGCCCGGCTGCCGCCGCATGCCCGCCGAACTTGAGCAGCAGGCCCGGCTCGCGCTTCGACACCAGGTCGAGCGCGTCGCGCAAATGCAGCGCGCTGATCGAGCGGCCCGAGCCTTTGATCTCGCCGCCGCTGCCGTGCGCAAACGCAATCACCGGACGATGCCAGCGCTCCTTGAGGCGCGACGCCAGGATGCCGATCACGCCCTGGTGCCAGGCGGGGTCGAACAGGCACAGGCTGTAGCTGTCCTGCGGCGAGAGTTGATCGAGTTTTGTCAGCGCGCGATCATGCATGCCGGCTTCGATCAAGCGGCGTTCGCGGTTCAATCGATCGAGCTCGCGTGCGATACGCTCGGCGGCGGCGGGGTCATTGCTGATCAGGCATTCAATGCCGACCGCCATGTCGTCGAGCCGGCCGGCGGCATTAAGCCGCGGGCCGAGCATAAATCCCAGGTCGTAGGTCGATGCCCTGGCGGGATCACGCCCGGCGACCTTCATCAGTGCGGCGATTCCGGGCCAGGTTTTGCCGGCGCGTATGCGCTGCAGGCCCTGTTGCACCAGTATCCGGTTATTGTCGTCGAGCCGCACCACGTCGGCGACAGTGCCGAGCGCGACCAGATCGAGCAATGCACCGAGATTGGGTTCCATCCTGTTACTCCGGCCAGCGGCCGGCACGACGCTCCCTTCTCCCTTCGGGAGAAGGGCTGGGGATGAGGGCGAATTGCGTTCGCTAAACCAGCCGCGTTTGCGCAACTCGGCGCGCAGCGCGAGCATCAGATAGAACATCACGCCGACGCCGGCGAGGTGTTTGCTCGGAAAGCCGCATCCCGGCTGATTGGGATTGATGATGCACTGCGCGTCCGGCAGCGTTGCACCGGGCAGGTGATGATCGGTGATCAGCACGCGCATGCCGAGTTGATTGGCGGCGGCGACGCCGTCGACGCTCGCGATGCCGTTATCAACCGTGATCAGGATGTCAGGGTTTTTCAGGGTCTTGGCGAGATCGACGATCTCGGGCGTCAGCCCGTAGCCGTATTCGAAGCGGTTGGGGACCAGATAATCGACTTGCGCGCCGAATTCGCGCAGCGCGCGCATGCCGATTGCGCATGCGGTCGCGCCGTCGGAGTCATAGTCGGCGACGATCAGCAGCCGCTCGCGCGCCGCAATTGCGTCGGCAAGCAGCGTCGCCATGCGCTCGAGGTTGTGCATGCGGGCGAGCGGCACGAGCCCGCCGAAGTCGGTTGCGAGCTGCCGCGGCGAAGTCACGCCGCGCGCGGCGTAAATGCGCGCCAGCAGCGGCTGCAGGCCGGCGCCGGTCAGCGCGGCAATCGATGCGCTGGGCGCGCTGCGTGTGTTAACGGTGAGTGCCATGCGTAGTCAGGCGCCGGCGTAGCTTGCGAGCGGCCGTAAACGCCGCCAAAGCCGCCACAACAGCGCGGGCGTGACCGTGGCTTCGATTAGATTATCGCTACTGATCGCCACCAGCGTGATGGCTGAGATTTTCCTCATGCGCAGCGCCGCCACGAGCGGTGCCATCCAGTCGCGCTCGAGCATCGCCAGTTGTTCGCGCCAGGCCGCACTGCCCCCCGCGCGCAACGCATCCGACAGCTGATCGAGCACCAGCAAATGATTATCGCCTGCCGCGGTTGCGGCAGTGAGCCACGCGCTGCCGTTGCCGCCGAAATCGCGTCGTGCGATGCCCGCGGCGGCAGCGAGCGACCGGGTCAGGGGATCGTCGCCCCACGCCGCATCGTAGCGCGGACGGCCGATTGCCGGCGCCGTGCCGCCGCCCCACAGCCAGACGCTGTTGACGAGGGCGGCGCTTCGCGCTTCACGCGCCACGTTTACGGCATGCTCGTGCAGCACCATCTGTGCTTCGTTGATCACGCGGTGCCAGTCGAGCGCGGCGTCACCTTGCGGCAGATGGGCTTCGATATCGCGATTCACCGCGCACGCGAGCGGTGTGGTCGCGATCCGGGGTGCGCGGTCCACGCGCAGATACCAGCGCCGGGGGAAGGGCGCGAGCAGAGTGATCCCATCGCGCGCAAAGTGCCGGTTGAGTGCCGCAATCAGCTCGCGCGTTTCGGTGGTGTCGAGGTCGGACACGGCGCGCGCCAGCACCAGCCGGCTGCGTTCCATGCGCAGCTCGACCGGATCCGCGCGCAGCCAGTAATGATGCTGCGGATCGACGCCGTCGGCCATCAGCGTCAGCGGGGCGACCGGCCAGTCCTGTTGTTTGGCGACGCCGAAAGCGCGGCACAACCAGGCGTCGCGCTCGAGCGCCGGCTGCCGCACGACCGTGCCGCGTGCCAGCAGTGTTTCAAGCACCGGGAGGCGCACGTCCTGAAGGGGCTCGCTGCCGGATGCGGCCGGCGGCAACAAATCGGAAATCAGAAGAGTACAGCGCATGCGATGAACCGTGGTTGGTGATGTGCAGTCTACCATTGGCATCCGCGCGCGCCCCCGTGACACGTTAGCGGAACGCCCGGTTGCGGGAACGGGGGCCATGGCGCGCTACCCGCAGACGGCTGGCTTCGCCAGTAACGAGTCCGCGCGCCCCCGCGTGTTTTGCACCGCGGCGCCGGCATTGTGGCAAACTTGCGCTTTCGCAACTGGCGTCAAACTTGCAATCCTACGAACTTTTCATCGGTCTGCGCTACACGCGCGCGCGGCAGCGCAGCCGTTTCATCTCGTTCATTTCACTGGTGTCGGTGATCGGCATTGCGCTCGGCATCACGGTGCTGATCACGGTGCTGTCGGTGATGAACGGCTTTCAGCGCGAGGTGCGCACGCGCATTCTCAGCGTCGCGTCCCACGTCCAGATCACCGGCGCGGACAACGCGCTCAGCGACTGGCGTGCGGTTGCTGCCACCGCTGCGAAGCACGAGCAGGTGCTGGCGGCGGCACCTTACGTGTCGGCGCAGGGGCTGCTGTCGAGCGGCAGTACCGTGCGCGGCGCCTTCATTCGGGGCGTCATTCCTGAAGACGAGGAAAAAGTCGCCGATCTCGCAAAACACATGAAGTCCGGCACGCTGGCCGCGCTCAAGCCTGGGGAATTCGGCATCGTGCTCGGCGTCGAGCTGGCACGGGCGCTCGGGGTGATGGTTGGCGACAGGGTGGTGCTGATCGCACCGCAAGGACAGGTGACGCCGGCTGGCATCCTGCCGCGGTTGCGGCAGTTCACCGTGGCCGGGATTTTCGCGGTCGACCATTACGAGTACGATTCCGGGCTCGCGCTGGTCGACCTCGAAGACGCGCAGAAGCTCTACCGCATGGGCACGCAGGTAAGCGGCGTGCGCCTGAAGCTCAAGGATCTGTTCGAGTCGGGCGCCGTATCACGCGCGCTGTCGCGCAGCCTCGGCCCGGACATCTACATCACCGACTGGACGCGGCTGAATGCGAACTTTTTCCGCGCCGTCGACATCGAGAAGCGCATGATGTTTTTCATCGTGTTCCTGATCATTGCGGTCGCCGCGTTCAACATCGTCGCGAGCCTGTTCATGGCGGTCAAGGACAAGCAGTCCGACATCGCGATCCTGCGCACGCTCGGCGCGAGTCCGGGCGGCGTGATGAAAATTTTCCTGATTCAGGGAACCTTGATCGGCCTGATGGGGACGCTCGCCGGCGTGATCGGCGGGGTCGCGCTTGCGGCCAACGTCGACGTGGTGGTGCCGTTCATCGAGAACGTGTTCGGCTTCAAGTTCCTTGCCAAAGACGTCTATCAGATCAGCGATCTGCCCTCGGAGTTGCGGGCGGGCGATATCGTGCTGACGGCAGTTTTCTCGTTTGTGGTCAGTATGCTGGCGACGATCTATCCGAGTTATCGCGCGGCCAGGATCAATCCCGCGGAGGCGTTGCGATATGAGTGACGCCAGAGGCGCAACGAGTGAGATGTCAGGCGTGAGGCGTGAGGCGACAACGGCGCTCGCCTGCCGCGGTCTGCGCAAGATCTACCTGCAGGGCAGGGTCGAAGTTCCGGTGCTGCTCGGTGTCGACCTGACGGTAGGCAAAGGCGAACACGTCGCAATCGTCGGCGCGTCGGGTTCGGGCAAAAGCACGCTGCTGCACCTGCTCGGCGGCCTGGACTCCGCGACCGCCGGCGAGGTCGAAATCGGCGGGCGCGACATCCAGTCGCTCAATGAAGCCCAGCGCGGTGAACTACGCAACCAGACGCTGGGTTTCGTCTACCAGTTCCATCATCTGCTACCGGAATTCACCGCGATCGAAAACGTCGCGATGCCGCTGCTGATCAGGCGCATGCGGCCTGCCGAGGCCCACGCGCGCGCGGTGGAAATGCTGCAGCGGGTCGGTCTTGGGCACCGGCTCGAGCACGCGCCGTCCGAGCTGTCGGGAGGCGAGCGGCAGCGCGTGGCAATTGCGCGCGCGCTGGTCACCAAGCCGGCGTGCGTGCTGGCCGACGAGCCGACCGGCAATCTCGACCGTCAGACCGCGTCCGAAGTCTTTGCGCTGATGCTCGAGCTCAATCGGGGCCTCGGTACCAGCCTCGTGATTGCGACCCACGACAGCGAAATCGCCGCGCACGCCGCGCGCATCCTGAGATTGGTCGATGGTGTACTGCAAGCGGCTTAACGATCTCCACGCACGCGAGAGCGCGTAGGTCGGGGTACGCGCAGCGTTCCCCGACATTCCCCAAGCGTCAGGTAGCCGCCGCTGCGGCAACCTGACCTACCGTCTGCGTGATATCGCGAAGGCGCAAGAGCGTGAATCGGCGTCAGCGGGTATCTCCATCTCACGACCTCCCGCTCTCTCGATTCACACACTGATGTCGAGCACCCCCGCCGCGATCAGCTCGCGATAGAGATTTTCGTCCTGCAGCGCCTGCGTCAACAGAAAATGCGGCGCCGAGCGCTTGATGAGCCGCGGCAGAACGATGCCGAGGGCAATGACTGCAAGGCCGGTCCAGACCCATCCGATCAAGGCTAGTGCGACGCCGCCGCCAAGCACCGGCAGCATCACGAACGGCAGCATCAGGCGCGCGCTGACGTAGCGCGATGCCTGCTGCGGATCGATGCGCACGTGCAACGCGCCATTACGGCGGGCGGACAAGAATTCAGCGTGGGTCATCGACGGTGTGGGTCAATACTCGACAGGGACCGGGTCGAGGCTGCGCCACATGTACCACGTCGCGACCGAGCGCCACGGCAGCCAGCGCTTCGCGATCGAATTCATTTTCAGTTTCGTGAGCGGCTTGCCGCGGTTGTAATGCAGGCTCATCGCGCGCTGCAGCCCGATATCGTCGACCGGCAGCACGTCGGGACGCGTCATGTAGAAGATCAGGAACATCTCCGCGGTCCAGCGGCCGATCCCGCGCACCTGCGTGAGCTCCGCGATCAGCTCGTCATCGGACATCCGCTTCCAGCGCCCGACCTCGAGCCTGCCCTCGATGAAATGGCGCGCCAGGTCCTGCAGGTAGAGCACTTTGCTGCGCGACAGGCCGCACGCGCGCAGCGCTTCGCCATCGTGAGCGTGTATGACCTCGGGCCGGATTTCCGGCACTGCGGCGGCAAACTTCCGCCATACGCTTTCAGCGGCCTTGACCGAAATCTGCTGGCCGACAATCGAACGCGCCAGCGTGCTGAAGGCATCCCCGCGCGAGCGCAGCGTCAGGCCGAGCGATTTGCCGGCAATCCTGCGTATGACGGCATCGCGCTCCGACAACTCGCGTGTCGCCTGTTGCCAGTAGCCCGGCGCAGTCATTGCGGCGGCGTTCCCGTCGCGAGTCTGCGGCGCCGCCGTGCACGCCACGCGTACACGACGTAACAACGCCACGCCCAGCGCACCATGACGTAGCTGATCGCGCTCAGCAGCAGGGCTAGCAGCGGCAGGCCGACCAGCAGCGGTTTGCCGACCGAGGTCAGCCAGTCGAGCGCGGCCGGGAGCCATTCGCTGAAGCCTTTGCCCTCGAGACTGAATGCGAGCGGCGGCAGCTCGCCGTTGCTCTCCAGCAGCGCGAGTTGCCCGAGTTTGAACGCGAGATAATAGAGCGGCACGATGGTGAACGGATTGGAATAGAGCGTAACGATCACCGCGATCGGCAGGTTCACCCGGAATGCGGCGGCGAGCAATGCCGCGGCGGTGAACTGCACCGGATTGCTGCCCGGAATGAGCCCGGCGAACATACCCGCCGCAATGCCTCCCGCGACCGAACGGCGGTGCAGGTGCCACAGGTTATGGTGCTTGAGCCAGGAGCCGAATCTCGCGATGGTGCGGTTCTCGCGGATCGAAGCGTGGCTCGGCAGGTATTTCCTGAAAAATTTGCGGGGCATGCGGTTTTGGAACGAAACAGGCACGTATTGTACCGAAAATCGTCTGCCGCCGTGACGTGCCGCGCGTTAAGGAAGGATGATTAGCGCGCGGGTGCGAGGGTAGCGGTGCGGCTCAACGTGGCGGGGTTTGCCATCGGTGTGTGGCTGCTGCAGATGCAGTCTGTGCTGCCGTCGCCGCGCTGGTGGTGGTGGATTCCGGCGCTCGCGCTTGCCGGTTTGTCCGCTTTGGAGGCGAAGAGCGTCACGCTACGCGCGCTGCGGCGCGGCGCGATGTTCGCCTGCTGCCTCGCGTGCGGGTTCCTGTGGGCGGCGTGGCTCGCGGGACAACGCCTCGCCGACGCGTTGCCGGTGCAGTGGGAAGGGGCGGACATCCAGGTCGTTGGTGTCGTCGCGGCCTTGCCGCAGCCGTATGAACGCAGCCTGCGTTTCGAATTCGACGTCGAGCGCGTACTGACGCCGGACGCAGTGGTTCCCGCGCACATTGCATTGTCATGGTGGGGCAGCCCCGCGCGTGACGGCAAGCCCGCGACGTTTCCCGAACTCCACGCCGGCGAGCGCTGGCAACTTACGGTGCGGCTGCGCCGGCCGCACGGCACGCTCAATCCGCACGGCTTCGATTACGAAGCGTGGCTGCTTGACCGTAACATCCGCGCCACCGGCTACATCCGGCCCGGCGGCGGCAACCGCCGTGTCACCGGGCTGGTGATGAGGCCGCAGTATCTGGTCGAGCGCATGCGTGAAGCGGTGCGCAGCCGCATTCAGACTGCGCTCGCCGATGCGCCGTATGCCGGCGTGCTCGCGGCGCTGGCAATCGGCGATCAGCGCGCGATCGCGCCGTCACAGTGGCAAACCTTTACGCGCACCGGCGTCAATCACCTGATGAGCATCTCCGGTCTGCACGTGACGATGATTTCGGGACTGGTGTTTGCGCTTGCCTATTACCTGTGGCGCCGCAGCGCGCGCCTCACGCTGTGGCTTCCGGCACGCAAGGCGGCGGTGGTGGCGGGCCTCGCCGCGGCGCTCGCTTACGCGTGGCTCGCGGGCTACGCGGTGCCTGCGCAGCGCACCGTTTACATGCTGGCGGTGGTCGCAGCCGCGTTGTGGATGGGGCGTTTCACCTCGGCCTCGGTGGTGCTGAGTACGGCGCTGTTTGTGGTGCTCGCGATCGATCCGTGGGCGGTGCTCGCACCGGGGTTCTGGCTGTCGTTCGGCGCGGTGGCGCTGATCATGCTGGTATCGACCGGCAGGATCGCGCAGCCGCACTGGCTCGCCGTTTGGGCGCGCGTGCAATGGGCGGTAACGCTGGGTTTGGTGCCATTGCTGCTGGCGTTGTTCCAGCAGATATCGCTGGTGTCGCCGCTCGCCAACGCCATCGCTATCCCGGTCGTGAGTCTCGCGGTGGTGCCGGTCACGCTCATTGGCGTGATGCTGCCTTTCGATCTGATGCTGCAGCTCGCGCATGCGGTGATGGCATTGTGCGGGGCGCTGCTCGAATGGATGAGCGCGCTTCCCGCCGCGGTGTGGCAGCAGCACGCGCCACCGGCATGGACCGTCGTGGTGGCGGTGCTGGGCGTGACATGGATGCTGCTGCCGCGTGGTTTCCCGGCACGCTCAATCGGCGCGGCGGCGCTGCTGCCGTTATTTCTGGTCGAGCCGCCGCCGCTCGCGGCAGGCGCGCTCAGGCTCGCGGTGCTGGATGTCGGCCAGGGGCTTGCGATCGTCGCGCAAACGCGCAATCACGCGCTGCTCTACGATGCCGGACCCGCATTCGGCCCGCAGATCGACAGCGGCAGCCGTATCATCGTGCCGTACCTGCGGGCGGCCGGCGTGCGCGCTTTGACGGGGATGGTGATCAGCCACGCCGATACCGATCACAGCGGTGGCGCGATCTCGGTGCTGCAGGCGATGCCGGTCGGATGGTTGCTGTCGTCGCTGGCCGAGGATGATCCGCTACTCGCGCATGCCGCGATTGCTGAGCGTTGTCACGCCGGCCAGCGCTGGCAGTGGGACGGCGTCGCGTTCGAGCTGCTGCACCCGGCGCTGGAAAGCTACGCGCGCGAGAAGTTGCGCACCAACGACCGCAGCTGCGTCGTGCGCATCAGTATCGCGGGCGCAAGCGTGTTATTGAGCGCGGACATCGAGAGCAAATCGGAGCGCGAATTGCTGGTTGCAGCGCCCGGCAAGCTGCGCGCGCAGGTGTTGCTGATGCCTCACCATGGCAGCCGCACTTCGTCGTCACCGGAATTTGTCGAGCAGGTCAATCCCGACATCGCGCTCATCGCCGCCGGCTACCGCAACCGCTTCGGTCACCCGAACGACGAGGTGCTCGATCGCTATCGTGCGCTCGGCAGCCGCATCTACCGTACCGATCGCGACGGCGCGCTTTTGCTGGCGTTCGACGGTGACGGGACGCTCAGCGTGCAGCGCTATCGTGCCTTGTACCGGCGCTACTGGCATGCGCCGTTGGACAATCCCGACCTGCTCGACGATGAGGAGCAGTGAGTTAGAATTTTTTCTGCAGCATGATGCCCGGGGTGCGCTTCGGCTGCAGGCCAAGCGCGGGGGAGGTCGCCGGCTCGAGGCCGGGCGCTGTATTCACGTTGAACATCACGCCGACGTCCCAGGTATTTTTTTCGTCGAGCGGCATGATGATGCTTCTGATTTCCCTGTTGTAATTGAGGCTGAAGGGCAATGCGATGTCTTCCTTGCTGCGCGCCGATTGCGGTTTCAAGCCAAACGCGCCCGGCGTCAGACGCGTTCGCGACGTGTCGTAATCGACGCTGGCGGGCGGCCGCAGCCGGGCCTGGGGCGATGCATCCGGGGTCGCACTTTGCGCCTGGGCCTGAAGCGCGATGGAACCCGCAGCCAAACTACTGGCGGCTAGCAGCATGAGCAAACGTGAATTGTGCATGATGTTCGTCCTCTTGCTTACCTGCTGATTCCGGGTAGTTACGAGCCTTCGGTAACACGCGTATTATCAGCTCTGAAACGTGGCATATTCAACAGTCGTGTAACACGCGGCGGTTTTCGACGCCAGACGGTCGACCCATTTTCTTCTGCAGTGTATGCTTATAATATTCCTATAATCAATCCGTTATACGTTAACGACCGATGGCGCGCCCGACTCATTTGAAACTCGCAACCCAGCCCGCGGATGACCGCATCGCCGGCTGGCTTGCCGCGCTTGGCGCGGATTACGCCGAGCCTGACGTCGCGCTGCTCGGGCGCGTGCTCGAATGGATCGCGCCGCAGGCCGCCGGGCGCACGCTGCAAGGCGGCGAGCCGCTGTTGCCGCACGCAGTCAGCACGGCATTGATATTGCGCGAGTTCAAGCTCGATGCCGAATGTCTTGCGGCCAGCCTGCTCGCTCATATTGCCGTGGCACATGAAGCAGTGCTCGCGATACGCGACCAGTTCGGCGCGCGCGTAGCCGAGCTCGCCGAGGGTGTGGCGCGCATGGCGATGATTGAAAGCTTAAGCCGGCGCGCTGCACGCGGCAGCGAGCAGGCGGCGCAACTGGAAGGCCTACGCAAGATGCTGCTCGCGATGGTGATCACGTCCAGACCCTGCGCTTCGTGGTCAAGTGCGACGACGTACAAGTGCGTCACGACATGGCGCGGCTCGCGCTCGATATCTTCGCGCCGCTCGCCAACCGGCTCGGCGTGTGGCAGCTCAAGTGGGAACTCGAGGATCTGGCGCTGCGCATTCTCGAGCCCGAGACCTACCGGCGCATCGCCAAACTGCTGGACGAAAAGCGCGGCGACCGTGAACGCTACATCGGCCAGGTGATCTCGCGTCTGCGCGAGGAACTCGCGCGCGCCGGCATCAAGGCCGAGATCAGCGGCCGTCCCAAGCACATCTACAGCATCTACCAGAAGATGCGGCGCAAGGGCGTCGATTTCGACTCGCTCTACGACGTGCGTGCGGTGCGCGTGTTGGTTGGTGACGTGAAAGACTGCTATGCCGCGCTCGGTGCCGTGCACAGCCTGTGGACTCCGCTGCCCAAGGAGTTCGACGATTACATCGCCAAGCCCAAGAGCAACGACTACCGCTCGCTGCACACGGCGGTGACCGGACCGGAGGGCAAGCCCCTCGAAATCCAGATTCGCACCTTTGAGATGCACGGCCACGCCGAACTCGGCGTCGCCGCGCACTGGCGCTACAAGGAAGGCTCGCGCCGCGATTCGGGTTACGACCGGAGAATCGCGTGGCTGCGCCAGATCGTCGAATGGAAGGATGAAGTCGCCGATGCCGGCGAGCTTGCCGCGCAATTCAAGAGCGAGCTGTTCGAGGACACGATTTATGTGCTGACGCCGCAGGGCCGGGTGATCGATCTGCCGCAGGACGCCACCCCAATCGATTTCGCATATCACGTCCACACCGACCTCGGCCATCGCTGCCGCGGCGCCAAAGTCGACGGCGCGATGGTGCCGCTCAATACGCCGCTCAAGAACGGCCAGCAGGTCGAGATCCTGGCGGGGAAGCAGGGCGGGCCGAGCCGCGACTGGCTCAATCCCGCGCTCGGGTTTCTCAAGAGCGCCGGCGCCCGCGGCAAGGTCAGACAATGGTTCAATCGCCAGAACCACGAAGCGTCGGTGGCGCAGGGGCGTGCCGTCGTCGACAGGGAATTGCAGCGCCACGGCATGACCGGCATCAATCTCGACAAGCTTGCGCAGCAATTTAAATTCGACAAGCTCGATGATTTCCTGGCCGAAGTCGGGCGCGGCGAGATCGGGCCGCGCCAGTTGCAGACTGCGCTGCGCAAGGAGGAGCCGGCTCCCGCCGCTGCCGATGAGCAGCCGCTCGTGGGCAAGCCGCGCGCTCAGCCGGGCGGCATCCTGGTGGTGGGCGTCGACAAGCTGCTGACGGTGCCGGCGAAATGCTGCAAGCCGGCGCCGCCGGACTCTATTATCGGCTTTGTTTCGCGCGGCCGCGGCGTGACCATACACCGCAAGGGCTGTGCGAACGTCGCGCGCCTGAATGCCGAGCGGCTCGTCTCCGCGGATTGGGGGGTATCCCCCGACGCGACTTTCCCGGTCGACATCGCGATCGAGGCTGACGACCGCACCGGTTTGCTGCGCGACATCACCGAGATCCTGTCGCGCGAGCGCATCAACGTCACGGCGACCAACAGCGCAAGCCGTGACGCGGCGGCGCGCATGCTGCTCACCGTCGAGATCAGCAATCTCGATCAGTTGCAGCGCATGCTGGCGCTGATACGCGAGGTACCGGGAGTGGCGCGCGCGGGGCGGCGCTGATGATCACTTTGCGCAGCGGAAACCGATGTTGTGATGCCCCGAGCGCGGGTTGCGCGACAGATAGCGGCCGCGCTGCGTGGTCGTTGTTTCCTCCGCCGGCGAGTCGTGGCCGCCGCCGCGGGTTGCGCGCACCGGGCCGGACTTTTGATCCTCGCGTCCGTCATTCGCATCGTAGGGATAGGGGCGGTAAGAGCTTGAGACCCATTCCCATGCGTTGCCGGCCATATCGAGCACGCCGTAGGGGCTCGCGCCGGCAGGAAATGCATCGACCGGCGCGGTGTCGTTATAACGCGCGGCGAATTGTCCTCGCGTGCGGTCCGGTGGCGTGTTGCCCCATGGATATTTTCTGCCGTCCGTGCCGCGTGCCGCTTTCTCCCATTCGGCTTCGGTAGGCAGGCGCTTGCCGCGCCACGCACAGTAGTCGCGCGCGCCCGGCCACGGCACTTCGACTACGGGATGATTCTCGAAACCCGTGTCGGCGCTCCAGCGGTTGCCGATCTTGTGAATGCGCGCATCCGGATCATCGTCGTCGAACAACCGTTCGCCGTTCTTGTTGTGCGTGCCGATCGCAATCAGGAATTCCGCAAACTGCGCGTTGGTTACCGGCAGCCGGTCGATCTCGAATGCCGCCACCTGCACTTGGTGTACCGGGCGCTCGTCATCGGGGCCTGCGGCCGCGCCCATCGTGAATGGACCTGCCGCAATCGCAACCGTCCCGCCGCGGTCCGGGGAGTCCGCAGCCATCGCCGCAGCAACAACGCATGCGAACGCATACGCGGCGATGACGAATTTCACGCGATGCCTTCGGCCACGGTCGATTTCAGCAATGTTATAGGCAGCCAAGTTGTCTCCTGATCGACGCCGTGAACCGGCGCATTACGTCCGAGCACCGCACTATATTGCGCACCCCGACCGGCGGCAAGCCGGGGCCGGCCGTATGCGAGGCAAGGTCATGATTTATTTGAACCACCGGGCTGAAACGGGTAGAATTCCCCGCTTTCAGGCGCGTAGCTCAGTTGGTTAGAGCACCACCTTGACATGGTGGGGGTCGTTGGTTCGAGTCCAATCGCGCCTACCAAGTTTTAAAAGGAGTGCGGCTGGCCCGCACTTTTTTTTCGCCTGATGCGCTGAAATGATTCAGACATGGTCAACGTAAAACTTCCTGACGGTACTATCCGTCCTTTTGACAAACCGGTATCGGTTGCCGAAGTCGCGGCGGCGATCGGTCCCGGGCTGGCCAAAGCCGCGCTTGCCGGCAAGGTCGACGGCAAGCTGGTCGACACGTCGTTCGTGATCGCGCAAGACAGTGAGATCGCGATCGTCACCGAGCGGGACCCCGAAGGTCTCGAGTTGATCCGGCATTCGGCCGCGCATTTGCTTGCTTACGCGGTTAAGGAACTCTTTCCCGACGCGCAGGTGACGATCGGGCCGGTGATCGAGAACGGCTTCTATTACGACTTTTCCTACCAGCGGCCGTTTACGCCGGAAGATCTGGCCGCGATCGAACAGCGCATGGCTGAACTCGTCAAGCGCAACATTCCGGTTGCGCGTGAAGTGTGGCCGCGCGACCAGGCAATCGAGTTCTTCAAAGCGAGCGGCGAACACTACAAGGCCGAGATTATCGCCTCGATTCCGTCGGGCGAAGACGTCTCGCTGTATCGCGAAGGCGATTTCATCGACCTCTGCCGCGGGCCGCACGTGCCGTCGACCGGCAAGCTCAAGGTGTTCAAGCTGATGAAAGTCGCGGGAGCCTACTGGCGCGGCGACTCGAAGAACGAAATGCTGCAGCGTATTTACGGCACGGCGTGGGCGAAGAAGGAAGACCAGGACGCCCATCTGCGCATGCTGGAAGAAGCCGAGAAACGCGATCACCGCCGCCTCGCCCGGCAGCTCGATTTGTTTCATATGCAGGACGCAGCGCCGGGACTGGTGTTCTGGCACCCGCACGGCTGGGTGATCTGGCAACAGGTCGAACAGTACCTGCGGCGCGTGTATCAGGACAACGGCTACCGGGAGGTCAAGTGCCCGCAGATTCTCGACCGCGCGCTGTGGGAAAAGTCCGGCCACTGGGAGAACTTCCGTGAAAGCATGTTCACCACGGCGAGCGAGAACCGCGACTATGCGTTAAAGCCGATGAACTGTCCGGGCCACGTGCAGATATTCAACTCCGATTTGCGCAGCTATCGCGAACTGCCGCTACGCTATGGCGAGTTCGGCGCATGCCACCGCAACGAGCCTTCGGGCGCGCTGCACGGCATCATGCGCGTGCGCGGCTTCACTCAGGATGACGGGCACATCTTTTGCACCGAAGCGCAGATCCAGCCCGAAGTGTCGCACTTCATCGATCTGCTGATCGCGGTTTACCGGGATTTCGGCTTTGACGACATCATCTACAAGCTTTCCACTCGGCCGGCGAAGCGCGTGGGTTCCGATGCAACCTGGGACGTTGCCGAAAAAGCGCTGGCAGACGCGCTCGACGGCAGAGGCTTGAAGTGGGAAACGGTGCCGGGCGAGGGCGCGTTCTACGGCCCGAAGGTCGAGTTCTCGTTGCAGGACTCGATCGGGCGCGTCTGGCAGTGCGGCACGATACAGGTCGACTTCTCGATGCCCGCGCGACTGGGCGCCGAATACGTGGCGGAGGACAACGCGCGCAGGACGCCGGTGATGCTGCACCGGGCGATCGTGGGCTCGATGGAGCGCTTCATCGGCATTCTGATCGAAAACTGCGCCGGTGCGTTTCCGGTGTGGCTGGCGCCCGTGCAGACGGTAGTGCTGAATATCACTGCAAATCAGGCTGCTTACGCCGAAGCGGTGGTGGCTGAACTCAAGCGCGCCGGGGTGCGTGCCAACGCAGACTTGAGGAATGAGAAAATAACCTATAAAATCCGGCAACATAGTCTGCAAAAGCTGCCTTACCAAGTGATTGTGGGTGACAAGGAAATGGCGGCGCAGACAGTTGCCGTGCGGACCCGCACCGGTGAAGACCTCGGCCAGATGCCGATTCAGGCTTTCATCGAGCGCCTCAGACACGAGGCGCGAAAGCTCGGGCGCACGGCATAACTTTTGATATAGCGGGGTTTTTATATAGCTCAGGAAAAAGAGCCGCGCATTAACGGCGAAATTAACGTGCCCGAAGTCAGGCTGATCGGCGCCGCTGGCGAGCAGGTCGGCATTGTCAGCATCGCGATCGCCAATGCGCAGGCGGAAGCAGCGGAACTCGATCTGGTCGAAATCGCGCCGACGGCGGTGCCGCCGGTGTGCCGGATCATGGATTACGGCAAGTTCAAGTACCGCGAAAGCAAGAAGCGGCACGAGGCCAAGCTCAAGCAGAAGCAGATCATCGTCAAAGAGGTCAAATTTCGACCCAGCACCGACGAAGGCGATTACAAGATCAAATTGCGCAATCTGATCCGCTTCCTCGAAGAAGGCGACAAGACCAAGGTTACGCTGCGTTTCCGCGGCCGCGAGATGGCGCATCAGGAATTCGGCTACCGGCTGATTGAGCGCGTCAAGAACGATCTCGAGCCGTACAGCGTGATCGAGCAGTTTCCGAAGATGGAAGGGCGGCAGATGGTAATGGTGCTGTCGCCGAAGAAAGGCGCTGTGCCGGTAGCGCGTGCGGCGCCGAAGAAAGCAGCGGCCAAGCCGGCCGCTGCTGCACCAGCGGCTGTCGCAGCGACGGCCGAAAAAAAGTAGTTGTAGTCCAGAAGTAGTTGTCCGGGTTCCCGAAGTCTTCCCCCTGGGAAGCACCCGGCGCTATGTTATAAAAGGAGCAGTCATGCCTAAGATGAAGACGAAAAGCGGCGCCAAGAAGCGCTTCAAGGTTTCCGCCAGCGGCCGCATCAAACGTGGCAGCGCGTTCATGCGCCACATCCTGACCAAGAAATCCACGAAGCGGAAACGTCATTTGCGCGGCGGCACCTGCGTGCATGACAGCGACAAGAATTCCGTTCGTGCCATGCTTCCCTACGCGTAAGGAGACGAACCATGCCCAGAGTCAAACGTGGCGTAACCTCACGCGCCAGCCACAAAAAAGTCATTGCGCGCGCCAAGGGTTTCCGCGGCCGCCGCAATAACGTATTCCGTATCGCCAATGAAGCGGTGATGCGGGCCGGGCAGTACGCGTATCGCGACCGGCGCAACAAGAAGCGGGATTTTCGCAGCCTGTGGATCACCCGCATCAATGCCGCGGTACGCGAGCACGGCCTGTCCTACAGCGTGTTCATGAACGGGCTGAAGAAGGCCGCGATCGTGGTCGACCGCAAGGTGCTCGCCGACATCGCGGTGCTGGATAAGCCGGCGTTTACCAAGTTTGTCGAAAAAGCCAAGGCCAGCCTCGGCGTCTAAGCGGATACGACGACAATAAGGAGGCGCGAGCGCGCCTCCTTTTTTTCGGGTTCGTGACGCAATGGAAAAACTCGAGACGATCGTTCAGGAAGCGCTCAAGCTGTTCGCCGGCATCGACGATGCGGCGGCGCTCGAGCAGGCCAAAGCGCGCTATCTCGGCCGGGCCGGCGCGCTGACCGGGTTGCTGAAAAGCCTGGGCACGCTGCCCGCCGCGGAACGCCCGGCGATGGGCGCGCGTATCAATGCCGCCAAGGAGCGGCTCGACGCGGCGCTCGCCGCGCAGCGCGAAAAAATCCAGTCGCACAAACTCGAGGCCCGCCTCGCGCAGGACGCGCTCGACGTGACGCTCCCCGGACGCGGGCCGGGCATTGGCGGCCTGCATCCGGTGACGCGCACGATGCAGCGCATCGAAGCGCTGTTCCATGCCATCGGTTTCGAGGTTGCCGACGGCCCCGAGATCGAGACCGATTACTACAACTTCACTGCGCTCAATCAGCCGGAAAACCATCCGGCACGCTCGATGCACGACACGTTTTATGTCGACGACGGCAAGCACTTGTTGCGCACGCATACCTCTCCGATCCAGATCCGCTACATGGAGACGCACCGGCCGCCGATCAAGGTCATCGCCCCGGGCCGCGTCTATCGGGTCGATTCCGATGCCACGCATGCGCCGATGTTCCACCAGATCGAGGGGCTGTGGATCGACGAGCACGTGAGCCTTGCCGACCTGAAAGGCGTGGTGGCCGACTTTCTGCGGAATTTTTTCGAGCGCGACGACCTCGAGGTGCGTTTTCGCCCGTCGTTCTTTCCCTTCACCGAACCCTCGGCCGAGATCGACATGAGCTTCGGCGGAAGCTGGCTCGAAATCGGCGGTTGCGGCATGGTGCATCCGAACGTCCTGAGGAACGTCAACATCGAAGCCGAGAAATACCAGGGCTTTGCCTTCGGGCTTGGGCCGGACCGGCTCGCGATGTTGCGATACGGCGTCAACGATTTGCGGTTGTTCTTCGAGAACGACCTGCGCTTCCTGAAACAATTCAATTAATGAAGTTTTCGGAAAACTGGCTGCGCACCTTCGTCAACCCGCCGCTGGCGAGCCGCGCGCTTGCGGACGCGCTGACGATGTCCGGCGTCGAGGTCGAGCTGGTCGAGCCGGTTGCGCCCCCCTTCGACAATGTGGTGGTGGCGGAAGTGCTCGAGGTGCAAAAACACCCGGCTGCCGATCGGCTCACGGTGTGCAGCGTCAGCGCTGGCGGCGCGCCGCTGCAGGTGGTGTGTGGCGCGCCCAATGTGCGTGCCGGCATTCGTGTGCCGCTCGCGCGGATCGGGGCCCGGTTGCCCGGTATCGAGATCAAGCAGGCGAAGGTACGCGGTGTCGAATCGAACGGCATGCTGTGCTCGGCGCGGGAACTCGGTCTTGCCGAGGACGCATCGGGACTGCTGGTACTTCCTGCCGACGCGCCTCCCGGCGCCGACATTCGCGAATATCTCGATCTCGACGACCAGTTGTTTACCATCAAGCCGACGCCCAACCGCGGCGACTGCCTGAGCGTGTTCGGCTTCGCACGGGAAGCCGCCGCCGTTACCGGCGGCGCGCTGACCCCGGCCCCGACTGCCGCCGTGCCGGCCGCGTCATCCGACCGCATCGAAATTGCGCTCGAAGACAAGATGGCGTGTCCGCGTTATTGCGGGCGCATTGTGCGCGATGTCAATGCACGGGCGGCGACACCGCGCTGGATGGTGCAGCGCCTGGAGCGCAGCGGCCTGCGCAGCATCAGCGCGATCGTCGATGTTGCCAATTACGTAATGCTCGAACTCGGCCAACCGCTGCACGCGTTTGACCTCGCGCGCATCGACGGGGCAATCCGCGTGCGGCGTGGCCGCAGCGGCGAGCAGCTCAAGCTGCTCAACGAACAGGAAGTCGCGCTCGACGCCAGCCTGCTGGTGATAGCCGACGACAGAAAACCGCTCGCGCTCGCCGGCATCATGGGCGGCATGGAAAGCGCCGTCACGCCGGATACCCGGGATATTCTGCTTGAAAGCGCGTTTTTCGATCCGGCCGCGATTGCCGGAAAATCGCGCGTGCTTGGATTCAGTTCGGATTCGGCGTATCGCTTCGAGCGCGGCGTGGACTTCGCGGCAACGGTGCAGGCGATGGAGCGCGCAACGCGACTGGTGCTCGATATCTGCGGCGGCAAGGCGGGGCCGGTGTGTGCAGCCACGGCAACGTTGCCGGAGCGCAAGCCGCTGCGCCTGCGGCGCGCGCGTGCGCAACGCCTGGTGGGCATCGAGTTCACAGCACAGCAGATTGCCGATATTCTGCGCCGGCTCGGGTTCGCGTACGATGCGCACGGCGATGAGTTCCTGGTCACCCCGCCCAGCTACCGCTTCGATTTCGCGTTCGAGGAAGACCTGATCGAGGAAGTCGCGCGCATTCACGGTTACGACAAGATTCCCGCCAACCCGCCCGTTGGGACGGCCGTGATGCTTCCCACGACCGAGACGCGCATCAGCATCAATGCGTTGCGAGGGTTGATGGTGGCGCGCGACTATCAGGAAATCGTCAGTTACAGTTTCATCGATCGCCAGTGGGAAATCGATTTCTGCGCCAACCGCGATCCGGTCGCACTCGCCAATCCGATCGCCGCCCATCTGAGCGTAATGCGTTCGGGCCTGATCGCAAGCCTCGTCGATTGCCTGAGACTGAATTTGAGCCGGCAACAGGAGCGCGTGCGTCTGTTCGAAACCGGCCGTTGTTTTTCGCGCGCTGCTTCCGCCTACGAGCAGGTGATGATGCTCGGCGGACTCGCCTATGGGGAAGCCGTGCCGGAACAGTGGGGCGTGACGGGGCGCAAAGTAGATTTTTACGATGTGAAATCCGACGTGGAAGCAGCGGTTGCTCCCAATATCGCCGGCTTTGAGGCAGCCCAGCATCCTGCGCTACATCCCGGACGAAGTGCCAAAGTGACCCTGGAAGGGGTTGCTATCGGGTGGCTTGGGGAGTTGCATCCGCGCTTGCAGCAGGAGTACGATTTACCCTATGCGCCAATGGTTTTCGAGCTAAACCTCGATAAAATAACAGCTCGGAATGTGCCGGTTTATCGCGAGGTTTCGCGACAGCCCCTGGTGCGGCGCGACCTGTCGGTCGAGGTCCCCGAAACCGTAAGTGCCCAGGCCATGCTTGATGCACTCAGAAAATACGCTCAAAGACACGTTTCCGAGGTCGCGCTGTTTGACGTATATCGCGGCAAAGGCATTGATTCAGATAAAAAAAGTATTGCATTTAAGGTGTTATTGCAAGATACTGACAAAACATTGACTGATGCTGACGTCGAGGCCACAATTGGGCAGATGCTTCAAGTCTTACAAGAACAGTTTCAGGCAAAGCTCCGCAAATAAGGGGGAAACATGACTTTGACCAAGGCCGAGTTGGCAGATCTGCTATTTGAGAAGGTGGGTTTCAACAAACGCGAGGCCAAGGACATGGTGGAGTCGTTTTTCGAGGAGGTTCGGCTGGCGCTCGAAAACGGCGAGGGAGTGAAGCTTTCAGGATTCGGTAATTTTCAGTTGCGCGACAAGCCGCAACGGCCTGGCCGAAATCCGAAAACGGGAGAGGAGATTCCGATCACTGCGCGCCGCGTTGTGACCTTTCATGCCTCGCAGAAACTGAAGGCGATGGTTGAACAAAACTACAACAATGGAAACAAACCACAGCCCTAAGGAAACGCTGCCACCGATACCTGCGAAGCGTTACTTCACAATCGGTGAAGTCAGCGAACTGTGCGGCGTCAAGCCGCACGTGCTGCGTTATTGGGAACAGGAGTTTACGCAGCTCAAGCCGGTCAAGCGCCGCGGCAACCGGCGCTATTACCAGCATCACGAAGTGCTGCTGATCCGCCGCATTCGCGATCTGCTCTACGATCAGGGTTTTACCATCAGCGGCGCGCGCAACCGCCTCGACGAGACCGTCACCGAGCCGGCCAAGGCCAGCCGTGCGGGCGCCGGCAGGGCGACTAACCTCTCCGTGCTGCGCAAAGAGATCAAGGGCGTGCTCGACATACTGCGCCGCTAGCGGCGCGCGCTGTTGCGCAGACCGCATCTGTTATAATTTGTTTTCGGGGCGTAGCGCAGCCTGGTAGCGTACCTGCATGGGGTGCAGGTGGTCGGAGGTTCAAATCCTCTCGCCCCGACCAGCCAATTCAAAGGGTTCCAGCTACGGAACAGAATCAGCGCATCATTCGTTCGAGGAGCGCCAAGTTCTCGCGCGCTGGCTTCAGCTCCCCGCACTGGATCTGGCGGGTGAGTTGTACGACTGCCTCGTTCAAAGGCGTGGGCACGTTCGCCTCCTTTCCCTTTCTCACTACCAAGCCGTTCAGGTAGTCCACTTCGCTGTACCTGCCCTTGAGGTGATCCTGAAGCACGGAATTCCGCGCCTTCCGGCCGACGTGCGTGACCAGCGTCCTGAGGTTTTTCTCCAGCACCTCGTCGGTCGAACCCATGAACTCCTCCGCGCTCAACCCGTAGATCGCCTCGATCGTGTAGCCGAGCGCGCTTCCGACGGCCGTCGCTTCCCTGCCGAGCTTGATGCACAGTTCGAATAATTGCGGGATCTCGGTGGCATTCCACGAATGAAGGCCGAGGATCCCGATCGGCGCCTGTAGCATCGTGTTGGCGATCAGCTTGGTCCACTTGGCGCCCCAGATGTTGGAGGTGACGGAAACCTTGCCGACGCACTTCAGAATCGCCTCGAGCTCGCACACGCGGGGCGTGACCCTTCCGTGCAGCTCTCCCAAACCGAACCATGTCCCGTCATGACGGGTGTTGCGCTGGACCACCGCGGGCGTGAAGATCTCCGCGGATAGCTCGACCACGCAGCCGACGTCGCGCGTGAACCCGATGATGGGTGCGATCCGCTCGTCGTTGAGGCTGTTCTGGAGCGAAACCAGGACCCCGTCAGGCTTGAGGTACGGCTTGATGAATTCCGCCATCCAGCAACTGTCGTAGGACTTGGCCGTGAGCAGAACGATGTCGAACTGCCGATTGAGCGAGCACACCTCGCAAAGGTGGTAGGCGCGAACCGGTACGTGCAACTCCCCGTCGGGCATGACGATCCGCAAGCCCTTCGTCTTCATCGCTTCGACGTGTGCGGGCCACTGGTCGATCAGGACTACGTCGTGTCCGGCCTTGGTGAGGTCAGCCCCCACGCTGCTTCCTATGGCACCCGTCCCCAGGACGGCGATTGTTTTATTCACATAACCTCGGTGCTTCTTGGGTGATGCCGAGAAATAGGAGGATAATCAATGATCCGCCGGATGACTGCCGGAAGAACACGGTCGTTCCCCGTGCCCCTTGGTCGTGCAGCCAGGTCGGCTATTGAATCACCGACTTGGGTGTGGCTTCGATGCGCGTGACTTTGATCGCCTCGCGATCGATCAGGTCAGGAACTCTCGGGGCAATGTCATTCTTCCAATAGTCGCTTTCGTAGACGGCTTCATACAGTCGTTTCCGTTCCTGTTCACTTTCGAAGCGGCGGATCCAGACATACAGGTCCTCTTCCTCCTGGCCAACGAAGCTGCCCAAAATCACCATACCCTTTGAGACCTGAAAGGGGATGATCTCCTCCTCCATGCATTTCACCCATTGGTCGCGCTTGCCCGGTCTCATACGGTACTGCCGTAGTTCGAAAAACATACAGGCCTCCTTTTTCGCCTTCGTGCGTCGTTCGAGAGGATCTGGCAAGGGTCACGGAAAGCGATACGAAAATCAATCCGCCCGTTGCCGGAGTCCGCTCGCTGATTGAGCCTGTCGCGAGATCTGAGGCGGCCCCGGGCACCTTGCCTGGACTCAAACCGGAGCGTCAGAACGCGTGCGGCGGCCCGATCCGCGCTTGTCGAGAGTCCGCAATGGGCGTTACGGCAGATCATGCGCTCGACGCACGAAGCAGGTCAAGCGCCCGCAATGCCTCATCAAAAATCTGACTGAAATTGATTCGTTGCCTCATCTAAGAAACCTGACGCTGACCGGACAGTAATGATATTTGCATTACGATTACCACCACTATAATGTAGCCATGATAACCATCAGGAACAGGAGCGAAGAGTGAAAACGATACGTCGTTTGCTTTGCTTATCGGCAGGTTCGCTATTGCTGGCCGTTGCAACGGCCACGGTCGCTCAACAGAGCCACCCATCGCGGCCGATCCGCGTTATCGTGGCCTGGGCGCCCGGCGGGAGCACCGATTTGATCGCCCGGGTGGCGGGCCAAAAACTTGGCGAGCAGCTCGGCCAGCAGCTCGTCATCGACAACCGCGCCGGCGCGAGTGGCGCCATCGGCACTGATCTGGCGGCGAAGTCTGCGCCCGACGGCTACACCCTGCTTATCGGTGGAGTGACCGAGATCGTGCTCAACCCTCAGATCGTGAAAGTCCCGTACGACCCGGTGCGCGATTTTGCCGCAGTGAGTCCGCTCGCGTTCGGCTACTATCTGCTGGTCGTTCATCCTTCGTTGCCGGCAAGATCGGTTAAGGAGCTGATCGTGCTGGCCAAAGCGCGCCCCGGCGAGATCAATTACGCGTCCGGCGGTACCGGCAGCAACCTGTCTCTCGTCGCCGAGTTGCTCAAAACCACGACGGGCATCAATATGATGCACATTCCGTACAAAGGCGGCGGCCCGGCGGGAATGGCGGTGATTTCCGGCGAATCGCAGGTGATGTTCGCCGGCATTGCTTCAGTGCTCCCATTCGTGCATTCGAACCGGCTGGTGGCGCTGGCCCTGACGGGTCCGAACCGGTCACCGCTGCTGCCGAAAGTTCCCACGTTCGTGGAATCCGGTTTGCGCGAATTGGATGTGGGACAGTGGTTTGCGCTGTTAGCGCCGACGGCCACACCGCGCGAGATCATTGCACGGCTCAACGCTGAAGTCGTCAAGCTTGCCGCCACACCCGACTATCGCGCGCAACTCGAGAAGCTGGGGTTCGAGCCGTTCACGAGTAGTCCCGAAAAGTTCTCCGCATTCGTGAAAACCGAGCTTGACACCTGGGGCAAGGTGATCAAGGCCGCTGGCATCAAACCCGATTGATGCCAGCGTGAGGTACATCAAAGTTGTGCCCTTGGGCAATGCCCTAGACTAGTTCGCGCGTTGCTTGAGCTTCAGCAGCGAAATCTTCCCCAAGAGGAGAGACATGGCTATCAAAGGCGGATACGGTGCACATATTTTGCGCGTGGACTTGACGCGCGGCACGATAAGAAAGGAACCTCTGCCTTCCGAGGATGTACTGCGCCGGTACGTAGGAGGCACCGGGCTCGGACTCTACTACCTGCTTAAACACATGCCCGCCAAGGGCAAG
>JACPTJ010000359.1 GCA_016192835.1 Betaproteobacteria bacterium | reverse complement strand
GCTTCAGCGGCAGCCAATGCGGCGGGAACGACGATGGCCCCGGGGTGCACGATCGCTTCGTCGAGCAAATCGTCGAGCTCGAAGCCGTGCGTGGCCGTGCCGTTGCACAATGCCGCGGCCGGCGCGGCGAGTGTTTCGCTGCGGCCGAGAATGCTGCTGCGCCCCCGCGAGCCTTCCGCAAGCATTTCGTCCGCCATGATGGTTGCCCAGGGCTGCCGCGAGCCGAACAGCGCGCAGCCGAGAGAATCGAGCAGGCACCACTTCGCGTACGCGGCCACGCTCGCCGGAACGGCTTCGAGCGACAACCCCTGACAAAACCGGATCAATTCCTGCGCCGCACCTTGTTGCGGCAGGGTTTCTGCTTTCATTTGCGAATTCTCCTGAAGTTCAACTTTCAATCGATCGATGTGCCCGAGGCTTTGACCACTTTCCCCCAGCGCTCATAATCGTCCTTGATCCTCGCGCGGAACACCTCCGGCGAGCTTCCGACGAGCACCGTGCCGCTCGGCTCGAAGCGATTGCGGAACTCCGGTAACGCGAGCACGCGCCTGGTCTCATTTGCAAGAATCTCGATGATTTTGCGATCGATGTTGGCGGGCGCGAGCATTCCGTACCACAGGTCCGATTCCGCGCCCTTCAACAGCGGCAGCTCACTCACCGCGGGCACATCCGGCAACGCCTTGTTCCGGGTTGCGCTCGTCACGGCGATGGGGCGCAGCCTCTTGTCGCTCAGCAGAGGAGTAACCGTCAGGATGCTGATGAACATGAAATCGACTTCCCCGCTCAACAAGCCGATGATCGCCGGCCCTCCGCCTTTGTAGGGCACGTGGATGATGTTGATGTGCGCCATGTTCTTCACCATCTCCCCTGCGAGATGAGCGCCGCCGCCGGTCCCCGACGAGCCGTAGGTGAGCCCTTTGGGGGTCGCCTTCGCCAGCGCGATCAGCTCCTTCACCGTTTTGGCCGGCACCGTCGGATGCACCGCCAGCACGAACGGCAGGGACGCGATCTCGCTGACAGGCGCGAGATCGGTCAGCGGATTGAAAGGCAGCTTCTTGTATAGGTGGGGATTGATTACGATGGGAGCGTTCGTCGTCATCACCAGGGTATGGCCGTCGGGCGGGGATTTGGCGACGTAATCCGTCCCGATGTTGCCGTTCGCGCCCGCGCCGTTCTCGACGACCACCGGCTGGCCCAGCGACTCCGTGAATTTCTGGCTCATCGCCCGGGCGACGATGTCCGTTCCGCCGCCGGGTGCGAACGTCACGACGAACCGGATCGGCTTCGTCGGGTAGGCGTAGGCCGTCGAACCGAGCATGCCACCGATTGCCAGCGCGCACGCCGCGGACGCGAGTCTGAATCGTTCTGCTTTCATCGCTGCCTCCGTAAGGGACAGACCACTAAGCCATCGGCTTGATCGGCTTAGTGGTCTGTCCCCATTTTGAGATAACGTTTCCGGGCAAGCTGCGGCAGGCCGCCGCATTCATAGATTCTCTCGATCATCGGCGGAAACTTGGGTATCGCCACCACCGCGCCGGTTGCGACATTCCGTGCGCGGTTGGCCTGGTAATCGATCTCCAGCACTTCGCCGTCCTGCACGATCGCACCGATTCCCGGCGCGACAAAAATCGGCATCGGAAGAGCAATCGTGTTGCGCAGGAACAATCGCGACGCGGATTCCACCACGATCGCCGCGACACCCACTTCGCGCAGCACGGTTCCCGGACGGTGCGAGCCGCAGCCGAAGTTGCGCCCTGCGACGATGATGTCTCCCGGCCTGACCTCCTTGGGAAATTCGGGACGAAACGATTCCAGCGTATGTTGCTTCATCTCTTCCATGGTCGAGTACTTGTAGTACGGGTTGATCGAGTCGGTGTCCACCGAATCGCCAAACTTCCATACCCGCCCGCGCAGCACGCGATTCAGATCAAAGCTCATCGAAAACCTCTTTTGGATTCACGATCTTTCCGGCGACCGCGGCCGCGGTGACGGTCAGCGGCCCGCCCAGGTAGAGATCCGCATCGAGACTGCCTTTGCGCCCTCTGAAATTCCGCGTCGTCGCGGTGATGCAGACTTCGCCCGCCGCCACGTATCCGACTTTGGGCTGGCAGATTCCGCAGCCCGGGGTGACGACCTGGGCACCCGACTCGATCAACTGCTGGATCAAACCGGCTTTCAGGCATTCGAGGTAAACCTGTTGCGACGCCGGCGAGAGCACGAAACGCACGCCTTTCGCGACTTTGCGGCCTTTGAGCATGCGCGCCGCGATTTCGATGTCTTCGAAGCGGCCGTTCGAGCACGAACCGATCAGCGCCTGGTCGATCTTGATGCCGCTCACCTCCTCGACCGGCACCACGTTGCCAAAGTGATGCGGCTTCGCGACCGGAAACGGCATCTCGTCGACATTGAGCACGATCGTTTTTTCGTACACCGCGTCGGCATCGGCCGCGACGGGCTCGTAGGGTTTGTCCGTGCGCGTGCGCAGGTACTCGCGGGTTTTCCCATCGCAGGGAAACACCGCGAACTTCGCCGCCACTTCGACGCCGTGCGTTGCAAGACACATGCGGCTGTCCATGCTCAACTGGGAAACCAGCGGGCCGCTGAACTCGATCGCCATGTTTTGCGCGAAGTCGTCGCCGTAGCGGCCCGCGAGGTGCAGGATGATGTCCTTGGCGATCGGATAGCCGGGCTGGCGCCCTTCCAGCACGATCTTCACGGATTGCGGCACCTGAAACCAGACCTCGCCGAAGAGCAGCACGTAGAGCATATCCGCCCGCGCCATGCCGGTGCGGCCCGCGTTGAGCGCTCCGTACGCAATCGTATGCGAGTCGTTGCCTACGACGAGCTCTCCGGGTCTGACATAGCCGTAATCCGGCATCATCTGATGCGCAATCCCCGGCTCGGCGTCGTGAAAGTACTTGACGCCCAGCCGTTGCGCGTGCCTGCGGATCAGGACGTTCTCGTCAGCGTACGCCTGGCTCAGGGCCGGCTGGTGATGATCCACGAGCAGGAAGAAACGCTCGGTGTCCCAGATCCGGGGAAATCCGTCCTTGAATCCCGCCTCCACCGCCAGTTTGTGTATGTCCATGAACTGGTAGTGGCACATCGCCCCGTCGATGCGCGCGCCGATGAATTCGCCGGCGCGCACCGGCTCAAGCGCCAGGTTGTGCCGGGAGAGAATCTTCTCGGCGATCGTCTGTCCCATGCTTTGCTCCTTCAACGCCGTTAATCGAACGCTATACGGGGCAACACAAATAATGCCGCACTACCGATAACCACGTAGGTCAGGTTGCCGCAGGTTACCTGACATCACTGTCACGTAGCTTCGCAACGTGACCTACTGTTCGTTCACGTAGCGCGCGATTTCGGTGTGATCGGCCTTTGCGCCCAATGCGCTTTCCGCTTTCTTCCAGAGCGCGAGCGTTGCGTGACCGAGTTCGGCCGGCACGTTGCACGCCTCCGCCACCTCCATGGCGAGCGTCAGGTCTTTTGCCATGAGTCCCAACGCAAAACCGGCGTTGAATTTGCCATTCAGGATGAACTGCGTGAACTTGTTTTCGGTGCTGTTGTTGCGGCCCGTGGATGCGTTGATGACATTGACGAGCACCTGCGGCTCGATGCCGAAGCGCTCCGCGACGCGCACGGCCTCAGCCGCGGCTGCAAGTCCGGCTGCCGACACGTAGTTGTTGAGCACTTTGGCCGCATGACCCGCGCCGAGCGAACCCACATAAAAACGCTTGCCCATCGCGGAGAGCAGCGCGTCGTAGCGCTCGGCCAGCGCCCGGTCGCCGCCGATCATGATCGACATCGTTGCCGCAACCGCGCCCTTGACGCCGCCAGAGACCGGCGCGTCGAGGAGCGCGATGCCATACTGGCGCAGGTCCTCGCCGAGCTTGCGCGTGCCCACCGGCGCCGACGAACTCATGTCGATGATGGTCGTGCCTTTCGCGAGACCCTTGACGAGGCAATCGTCCGCGCCGTCAGCGCCGAGCACGACGCGGCGCACGATGTGACCGTCCGGCAGCATGGTGATGACGACGTCGGACTTGCCTCCGAGTTCCGCCAGGCTCGCCGCGGTTGCGCCGCCGTGAGCCGCGGTGAACGCGCGCATCTTGCTCGCGTCAGCGTCGTAGCCGGTGACCTTCCAGCCGGCTTTGACGAGGTTTCCCGTCATGGGGTTCCCCATGTTGCCGATGCCGATGAAACCGATACGCAAGTTTTGGTCTACCATGATTTTTTCTCCGTTATGCCGCTATCCCACGCGCTCGTACATAAGCGTGTGCTTTTTCAACGCCGCTTCGTCGATATTGATGCCGAGCCCCGGCCCGTGCGGCACGTCGACGTGGCCGTCGCGCACGACGAAATCGCTTTCGGGGCAGATCGGATCCTTGGCCGTCGCGTTGAGGCCGAACACGAACTCGGCCGCGCCCATCATCCGCGACGCTGGGGTGCTCGCGTAGAAATGCGCGCCCGCCGCCGCTTCCAGTTGCGATTGTACCGCGAGTCCGCCGCAATTCAGCTGGATGTTCGCTGCTTCCGCGATGCCGGCGATTTTCTTCGCGGGCGTGATGCCGCCGATCTTGTAGAGCTTGATGCAGTACGCGTCGACCGCTCGCGCTTCGGCGAGCGCGTACGCGTCCTGGATCGTAAACAGCGCCTCGTCCGCCATCACCGGCACGCCGTCCGCCGCACGCCGGATTTCGGCAAGCCCCTTCAAGTCGCGCCGCGCGATCGGCTGCTCGATGTAGCCGAGATCCATCTTTTTGAGCTCCCCGATCGCCGAGAGCGCATCCGCCATGGTCCAGCCGGTGTTGGGATCGACGCCGATCATCACCGCGTCGCCCACCGCCCGGCGCACCGTCTCGAACACTTTCACGTCATAACGCCAGCCGCGGCGATCGGCCATCTTGAGACACAGCACGCGGATGCCGAACTCGTCCGCCGCGCGCTTCGCTTCGGCGACCATCGTCGACACGTCGTCCGCCATGCTGACCGACCATTCCAGCGGGATGCGCGGCTGACAGCATCCGCCAATCAGGTTGTAGAGCGGCTGGTTAAGCGCCTTGCCCACCGCATCGCGCACCGCGATATCGAGCACCGCGCGCGCCGCGGGATTGTTCGCCAGCCGCGCGTCGAACATCTCGTTGATCGACTCGATGTCGAAGATCGATTTGCCGATGAGCCCCGGGCCGTAGATTTCCTTGATCGCGGCGACAACACTGTGCGTCGTGTCGGCCACGAAATGGCCCGGGCTGATGGGGCGGATCTGCGCGCAGCCGACCACGCCCTGGGCGTAAATCTTCACCAGCACGGGCTTGGAGAGCAGCCGCTCCGCGGGCCCGGTGTCGTAACTGCCGCTCGAGAAAATGCGCTGCACGCGCACCGGCAGCCCCGTCACGAAAATTTCGATCCGCTCGATCATGAGGTTCTCCATCATTACTTCGCCCGCAAATTCAAAAAGGACTCCTTCCCCCTTGACGGGGGAAGTGCGCCGGCACGTGGAGCAGGGACCCGTTTACGGGATGCGACCGTGAAGGCGCACAATAGCGCGCGGATCTCCAGCACTTTGCATCCCGCTGCGGGGTCACATCCATCGGCAACCCGACGAAACCTGTTCCGCCCTCCGCGGGCGCGGGATGGGGGTGAAAACGTTCCGAGTCATGATAATTATCACCGCACCCCTGCCCCCTCGGAAGAGCAACCGTATCAAGAGGAAGGCTGAATTTTCCATGTTTGGCTCTTTTCTGACATTGCATTGAGGATGGTCAGCAATTTTCGCATGCACGCGGTCATGGCGAACTTAAACGGCTTGCCGGATGCCGTTAGCCTTCGGCTCCTGCGTTACCTGGCTCAGGGACTTTCACCCCGATAGTTGTGTGCCATGCCCGGCACACACGTGCCATTAACCAGCGCGCCGCTTGCGGCGCGTCCGCATTAGACGGATGGCTCCGAGATCGCCTCGACGAAGCCCCGATTCCGGAATGTCTCGCTTAAGGACTACTGTGTCGAGTAGCTTGAACATGACTCACCTCGGATATGCTGTCACGAAACGGGGCTAAGCCTCGTCACTTGCGACAATCCACACGGTCCGGATCTCACCGGCGCGCGCCAGCAGCCCTTTGCATGGCAAGACGCTCGCGCGCGTCCGGGTGCGGCGTGGGGTTTGAAGGCGCTATTTGGCGCGGCGCGCAGCGTCAAGGGCAATGCCGACGAAGAGCAGCACCACGGCAAGCATGACGATACCGACGAGAATGTCCATGGCTATAGCCTCCCGATTTGCTCGATACGACGCTCGATCTGGCGATGAAGAAGGAGGATGCCCAGGCTGAGCACGACGATGCCGATGATGGCAAAGGACGACAGCGTAGAAGCACGGTATCAGCCGTTGAAGCGAGCCACCCGACCAAGCTGATGTCCGTTACGACCATTATCCCCTGCCAGAACCTGAGATAGACGAGCTGTTCCTTGATGCGATCGAGCTCGGACACGGTGCCCCCAACGCTCTATGTAGTAGGTGCGATCATACATCAAACCCGAACTCGGCGCCTTCGGTGCCGGACCAAATAAGCCTATTTACGCTGGATGAAATGCCATCAAGCCCGCGCCGCCGCAAGCACCATGTCGGCGCCCTTCTCCCCGATGGCGAGCGCTGCCGCATTGGTGTTCGACGACGGTATCGTCGGGCAGATCGAGGTGTCGACCACCCGCAGGTTGGCGATGCCGCGCACGCGCAGCTCAGGGTCGACCACGGACGCGTCGTCAATGCCCATTTTGCAGGTTCCGATCATGTGCCAGCTCGTCTGCGCGGTATCGCGCACGTAATCGAGCAGCGCCGCGTTATCGTTGGTCCCGGGCCCGGGGCGTGTTTCGCGCACGATGAGCGCTTTCATTGCGGGCTGCTGCGCGACCTGGCGCGCGATGCGGATGCCGTCGAGAAAAAGCTGCGCGTCAGCCTCATGGGAGAGATACCGCGGGTCCATCGCAGGCTGGTCGTGCGGGTCGGTCGAGCGGATGTGTATCGCGCCCACCGAACGCGGCTGCAGCGGCGTGATGCCGAAGGTAAATCCCGGATACGGGTCGAGGCCGTAACGCGCGGTGCGCGCGTAGCGGTCTTTGCCCGATACCGGCAGCAGGCGCAGCACCAGATCGGGCTGCCGCACCTCAGGCGAGCTGCGCAGATTGGTCTGCGCGGACGCCGAACAAATCGTGAGCAGTCCTTTGCGCTGGAGTATGAAGCGCAATCCTGCCTTGACCCTCAGCAGCGGATTGCGCAGCACGTCGTTGATCGTGATGGGCTTCGTGCATTCGAACGTCAGCCGCACGTTCGGATGGTCGTGCAGATTCTCGCCGACGCCGGGCACGTGGTGCACAGGGCTGATGCCGAACTTCTGCAGCACGTCCGTGTTACCGATGCCGGAAAGCTCCAGGATCTGCGGCGACTTGAGCGGACCTGCCGAGAGCACGACTTCACGGCGCGCCCGGATCTGCTGCAGCGCTCCACCGTACGACAGTTCAACACCCGTCGCACGCTTGCCTTCGGTCAGCACACGCGTCGCCGTGGCATTGGTCAACACCGTCAAATTCGGGCGCCTGACGGCAGGACGCAGATAAGCGATGGCGGAGCTCGATCGCAGGCCTTTGCGCGTCGAATACTGGAGCGGAAACGTGCCTTCGTAGCTGCCGTCGTTATAGTCGGACAGGCGCTTCGAACCGTTCTGCTCGCAGGCGTCGACGAAAGCATCGACGAGCTCGTCGAAATGACCGAGGTTCGTGACGCCGATCGGGCCGCCGCGGCCACGGATTGCGGGATCGCCTTCGGGATAATCCTCGAGGCGTTTGAAATAAGGCAGCAGGTCGGAGTAACCCCAGCCCGCGCAGCCCGCGTCACGCCATTTGTCGTATTCGGCCGGATCGCCGCGCACGAAGAGCAGCCCGTTGATGGAGTTCGAGCCGCCGATGACCCGGCCGCGCACCCACAGCTGCGGCTTGCCGTTGAGATGAGTCTGCGGCTCGGTTTTGAACGGCCAGGTCACGCTCTCGTCCATCAGCAGCTTCGCGACCATCAGGGGAATCTGGATGTTAAGTTTGTTATCGCGCCCGCCGGCTTCGATGAGCAGCACCTGGTGTTTGCCGTCGGCGCTCAGGCGATCGGCGACGACGCAGCCCGACGAGCCGGCGCCGACGATGATGTAGTCGAATTCTGCGTTCTGCGGAAGCGATGCGACGTACATATGACACTCCTTCTGCGTGATCCGCGGTTCGTGTTACTGCAGCGCTGAGGCGCGCACCCGCAGATGTCTCATGGACGATCTATCCGCACCTTCATCGAGGAAGCGCCTGCCGTCGGCGTTCACCATGATGGCGAACGTGTAGCTGTGGCGCTGGAAAGCGTCATCATGCGTTTCCCTCCAGGACTTGGGCAAGAAAGCCTAGCGCAGTGCCGCCATAACCGACAAGACTGTTGCGTCATGCCCGCATCGGCACACGCTATACTACGCTTGACGGTCGCGCGTTGGTATTGATGAACGCCGGCAACCTCGCGGTCCGTCCCGGTTTACGGCCGGCTGCCTGTCCTGATACAGTCGCGGCCATGAATACCAAAATGAATGGCTGGGGACTCATCGGAACTGGAAAAATTGCGGACGACCGGATTTTTCCCGCGATCAACGCTTTCGCCGGCAACAAGCTCGTTGCCGTGGTCAGCCGCGACCAGGCGCGCGCAGACGCCGTTGCCAGGAAGTTCGGCGCGCAGCATGCGTATACGAGCTACGAGGACATGCTGCGCAACCCCGACGTTACGGTGGTGGCGATACATACGCCCAACTCGCTGCATGCCGGGCAGGCGATCGCCGCGGCGCGGGCCGGCAAGCACGTCTTTTGCGACAAGCCGATGGCGACGACCGCTGCGGATGCGCAACGCGTAGTGAAAGAATGCGACCAGGCCGGCGTCACGCTCGGCGTGAATTTTCACAACCGTTTCATGCCCTGCTTCATCGAGACCAGGCGAATCATCGACAGCGGCGAGATCGGCGAAGTGCTGGTCGTCCAACTCGAAGCGAGTCCGGGCGCAAATCCGGCGAGCACACGGGCAAGCTGGCGGGTTGATCCGGCACTGGCGGGGCTGGGCACCACCATGAGCATAGGCGTCCACGTCTACGACATCCTGCGCTGCCTGCTGGCGTCGGAAGAAGACACCGGACCCACACAACGATTTCGTGATCTATGGCACCAGGGGCCGCATCACGGGCAGAGGACTTACCCGCAGCCGGTTCTCCGGAGAACTTCAGGTACTGACCGGGGACGGCAGGACTCGAAGTCACGAGTTTCCGGCCGTCGACGCCCATGGCCGGTGCGTGGCGGCTTTCAGCCAGGCACTGCTCGATGGGCGCGCTTTCAGCCCGTCCGGCATTGACGGCCTGCGCAGCGTGCAGCTCACGGACGCAATGGCGCGCTCCGCATGGGACGGCGTGCACGTGAGCCTCACCTGACGCCCTCCCCGGGCCCGGGTGCCCGAACCGTTTGCGGCTGCCATGCCGAACTTATCATCTTGCCGCGCTCCGGCGAGCCGTGCATACTGTGAACCCGAACAACGGCCCGGCGGGCCGCAATGCAGGCAAAACGAGGTCTTACGATGGAACTCAAGTCGCGTCACTATGCAGCGCCCGACGTGGACGCAGCCATGGAGCTTTGCTCCGCCAAGGGGTGGACGGACGGTTTACCGGTCGTGCCGCCAACCGAAGCACGCATCAGCGCCATGCTGGCCGCGGCCGGTCTGGAACCTGACCTTGAAATCGCTTTCATCGAAAACCGCCAGGTTTCGGTGACCGCGGAAAAAGTCGCGATCAATGCGGTGCTGGCCGGCTGCAAACCCGAATACATGCCGGTCGTCATCGCGGCGGTCGAAGCGCTCGCGGACCCGCTTTACGGCTACCACGGTCCCGCCACCAGCACCGGAGGCTCGGCGGTTTTCATGGTCGTGAACGGCCCGATCGCCCGCGAGCTCGACATCAATTGCGGCGACAATCTCTTCGGGCCGGGCTGGCGCGCGAACGCGACGATAGGCCGCGCAGTGCGGCTCGTCATGCGCAACACCATCGGCACGCTTCCCGGCGTGCTCGATCGCAGCAGCCTCGGACACGGCGGCAAGTACAGCTTCTGCATCGCCGAGAACGAAGCGGAAAGCCCGTGGCCGCCGCTGCACGTAGCGCGCGGCTTAAAGCGCGAACAGAATGCGGTGACGATCATGGCAGCGCTCGCTCCTCACCAGTACACCAACGGCCTGAGCAGCACGCCGGAAGGCATCCTCACCACGGCCTGCGCCAACATGCGGATCTGCGCGGGCACGGGACGCCATCCGCAGTACGCGCTGGTATTCGCCGGCGAACACATGGCCACCATGGCCAAAGCCGGCTGGACCCGGGAAGACGTCCAGCGCTACTGCTTCGAGCACACCAGGATTTCGACTGCCGAATTGAAGCGCATCAACCTGCAGGACGGCGCCGTCGCCCCCGGGGACGAGACCGAGATGCATACGCTGGTCGAGGTGCCGCAGGACTTTCTCGTCATCGCAGCAGGCGGGAATGCGGGCGTACAATCCGCCTACATTCCGGGCTGGGGCAGCAAGAGCGGTTCGCAAAGCGTCACCAGGGAAATACGCCGGCCGTGATGGAAACGGCAGTGACAGTGGAAAACCAATGCGTGCTATTGATGATCGAGAGAGCTCCTGCCGCCCATGAATAACTGCGTTGGCGGGCGCCCCACCCTCACCCCAGCCCTCTCCCGCCCCGGGCGGGAGAGGGAGTGTAATTTCGCGAAGCCGCAGAAGCAGTGTTCCCTCGCCCCGCTTGCGGGGAGAGGGCTAGGGTGAGGGGAAAGTTTGATTTCTTCTCTGTGAACTCTGTGTTCTCTGTGGCTGATGTTTTTGCAATTTGCCCTTTTTTGCAGTTGTTAAACCAAAGGAGCTCATCATGACTATCCAGATATACGATCCCACCGTCGAGGCCAAGGGGCGGCACATCGATTACGCGCCGCGGCCCAAATCGCTCGCGGGCCTGCGCGTCGGCCTGGTCGACAATTCGAAACACAATTCCGACCAGCTGCTGATGCGGATCGCGGGGCTGCTCGAGAACGATTACGGCGCGAAGGCGCATGTCATGCGGCGCAAGGTCAGCGCGGGCGTGCCGGCGTCCCCCGAAATCATCGAGGAATTCAAGAACGCCTGCGACGTGGTCGTCGCCGGCGTCGGTGACTGAGGGTCATGCAGCTCGGGCAGTGTGCTCGACAGCATAGTATTCGAACAGCAGGGAATGCCGTCGGCTTCGATCATCACCGACGTGTTCAACGTGACCGGCCGGGCGATGGCCAACTCCTGGGGACTCAAGGATTTCAGGTTCCTCAGCATGAAGCATCCGATTGCCAACCTGACCGATGAACAGCTCGACCAGCGCGCGCGCGAAATCGTGCCGCAGGTTGTGAAGCTGCTGCTCGAAGGGCAGCCGTCGCATTAAATGAGCAGGAAAATCGCCGTACTCGGGTGCGGCGCAATCGGCAGCAGCATCAGTGCCGATCTCACGAAAGCGGGCTACGACATCACGGTCATCGATCAGTGGCCCGCGCAGGTGGAGGCGCTGAAGTCGGCCGGCCTGCACATCCAGATGACGGACGGGGACGTGCAGGTTCCGATGCGCGCGTGCCACCTGTGCGATCTTGCGTCGGCCAACCTGGAGTTCGACATCGTATTCCTCGCGGTCAAGTCGAACGACCACCGCTGGATGGCGGAATTCATCAAGCCGTATCTCAAGGCGGGCGGTGTGCTGGTTCCGACCCAGAACGGCATGAACGACGATTCGATCGCATCCATCATCGGCCGCGGCCGCACGGTGGGCTGCGCGATGGAACTGTCGGCGGAAATCTTTACGCCCGGGCTGGTCAAACGCAACACCACGCACCAGTCGACGTGGTTCGCGGTGGGCGAGCCCGACGGCTCGTACACGCCGCGGGTGCGCGAAATCGAGTCCATCCTGAGCCACGTGGGCCGCTGCGATGTGACCAACAATATCTACGGCGCGAAGTGGACGAAGCTGATCGCCAACACGATGACGATGGGGCCGTTCGGGCTGCTGGGCCTCGGCAATTCGGAAGCTGCCGCCCTTCCCGGCATGTTCGACCTCTCGGTAAAGCTCGGCCGCGAATCGCTCGCGGTCGGTGCCGCGCTCGGCTACCGCATCGAGCCGATCTTCGGCCTGCGTGCCGACGAATTCGCCGGTTCGGGCGATGAAAATCTCGTGACGGCGATGAAAACCCTGCTCGGCCACGTCAGCCGCGGCCGCACCGCCCCCATCCACGATCACATCAAGGGCCGCAGGAGCGAGATGGAGTTCATCAGCGGCGTGGTGTCCAAGAAGGGCCGCGAACTCGGTATCCCAACCCCGGGCAACGATGCGGTGGTCGAGATCGACCGGCAGATCAATACCCACCAGATAAAAATGGACCGCTCGAACTTCGAGCTGCTGAAAACCAAGGTTGGGTGAGACGGGATTCAGGGTCGGTGCGACGATGCGCACACTGATGGTACAATTGTTACTGTCGATCCACTGAGGAGGAAGCCGCATGGGATCCCTGGCACTTACCACGACGCAGCAGCGCCGCCTTGAAAAACTCGCCCGCGATGCCGGGCGCACTCCGCAAGCAATGTTGCGTTTCGTGCTTCGGGATGGCTTCGATTTGTGCGAACTGGAAGTAAACGAAAGCATAGCCGCAGAACGCGATGCGATGCAGCGCGGGTATGTGCCGCATGAAGAGGTACAGCGCCAAGCACGCGCGATGATCGACGCTGCCCATGCCCGCAAGCGCCACCAGGCGGCTTGAGTGGGCGCCGCGGGCGCTGCAAGCCTACATTGATTCCCTTGCTCACATCGCTGACGAAGACCCGCGCACCGCTGGGCTTGTCCGAGAGCGCGTAGAGCACGCGCTCGATCTGATCCTCGAACACCCTGGAATTGGCGTGCCCACCGCCCGGCGCGGCGAGCGCCGCTTTCCGATTGCAAACACTGGGCACGTAATCGTCTATCGCGTTACGCCGGCAACCGTGCGGGTTCATGTCTGGTACCGCGCGCGACAAAACGTGCCCCGTCAGCTTTAGGTCGATGAAAGCACCGCAGGCGTGACGCTGGCTTACCCCTCCGGTATTGTCTGATTACGACGCGCTCAGTCTTTGTTCATTACTTGGATTACCGCCATATTTCCCTGTGCCGCCGCAGGAATGTCACATCCGGCTGAAATTTTTCGGGCAAGGTAATGGGCTGACCGCGTATGGCAATGAGTGCGTCCCGAATAAACGGTTCTTTTTCGAATTTGGATAATGCGGGCGAGACATCGACGCGAAAGTCGTCGGTGATTGTTATCAAGCCCCTATCGAACGCTTTATCGTGAAGCGCGGACAGGCATAAACCGTTGCGAGGGTTCAAGCGGTTCTTCGGGTCGGATTTCCACGGGACGATATGGCTTGCCACCAACAAGCGGGGCTCGGATATCCGCGTTATGCAGCAACGACCTCCGTAGCTGCTCAACACGGTCTTACGAAAGAAGGACTGCTTGATCCGTGCCTGTATCTGCACAGCCTTCGTTTGGCCCTCGTAATCGCCCTCATCAAAGTCATCGAAGTCTGTGCTGGACTCGGACCGCTTATCAACGCGTTTCTTGACCAACGCTTGGAGACGGGTTTCGCTTTCAACGACCAGCCCTTCCCAATCGCCGTTGAATTCGTCCCAGATCGCCTTGTCGGCGCGCGACGCATTGCCAAGTCCGGTGCGTCCAGTAGACGTTATCGACGGATCGAGGCTGGCAAAGTTGACCAATTTCATCGCGACCGAAGATGGCGTGCGCCCCAGAGCCGAGGCGACGCGGATGATCTCAGGGTTGCGGGAATGCATTTTCCCGAACGGCATTCGGCAATACAGATTGAATGCCACCAGAAGTTCTTCACGGTTCCAGCGCGAGTTCTGCGTTGCCATCTGCGTAGCCCTTCAGGTAAGCGATTCGGGTAGGAACGAATTCCCGCAAGAGCTTCCGCTTACCTTACGCCGCAGTCAAGCAACCTTGCGCACGGCGCACTGCGGTAGATTGTGAGGGAGTGAAATCGCGAGCGGGAACACCACTTACGGCCTCCCGACTTCATGAATTATCGCCTTGGAAGCCGCATGTACATTGGCCTCCAAGGCGATCCAGCTATACAAAACCGCCGCCCGCCACCCGCCGCAACTACTCGCTCTTGTCCTTGATTCTAGCTTCTTACGCCTCTGGCTCTGATTGCCTCCACATCGATCAGGACGTCTACGTCACTGATGACGAGTACTTGCGGCACGCTTGAGATTCCGCAAAGCGATAAACTCTTTGAGCGGCTTGCGCAGCAACTCTGCACCTTTCGATTCGCCGATCAGGTCTTCGCCGAGCGCGCGGAACACAAGCTGCTGGAACAGCTTCGGTTCTTCGCGCGGATACTCGTCGCACGGCTCATTCTTGACCCAGCCATGCGCGCCGAAGAACTGGTACATTTTCAGGTAGCCGGCCGCAGATAAGACACCCAGGTCCCGGGCGCGGTGGAGCCAGCCGCCCATCGACAGGCCGTAGGTTTTTTTCAGAGCGCAAAGTTCGCCGGGTTCCAGCCAGGTACGGCGCTCTCCGAGTTCCTTCAAGACCTCGCGTCGCGGCACCAGAAATGCGCCCGCGAAACGATTGGCCGCGCGTTCCTTGTCCAGTTCCGCAGCAAGCCGGTCTTTCAGTATCAGGTGTCCCAACTCATGGGCAAGAGTAAAACGCTGGCGGTCCCCGGGCCAGCCCATCCCGACCACGATCACCAGCACGTCATTCACCGTGGCTGCGAGCCCGTCGAATGCATTTTCGTGCAGTGCCGCAGTCTGGAGAACAATGATGCCGCGCTCTTCGAACGTATCGGTAAGATCCGGGATCGGATTGGAACCGAGATCCCACGCGCTCCGGACCGCCTCGGCAGCGCCCTCAACATCGTCATAGGCATGGACGCGATCCGGAAGCCCCTCCGGAATGCGGAAACGCGAAATGGGACCGCTCGGCAGCAAGTCCATGAGTTCGAAGAAGCGCTCGACCTGTTCTAGCACATCGCCCTCGATCCTGGTCTGCAATTTCCTGGGCAGCTTCTGGTGCTTGCGATACTCCGGCTCGTGAAGTTTGATTTTTGCCGTACGCAAGAAATACTCGACCGGCACTTCGAGCGCCTTCGCCAGCGACAACAGCACACCGGACGAAGGCGTTGACTTGCCGGTTTCGTACTTGGAAATAGCCATCGCCGAAATGCCCGCTTTTTCAGCGAGTGCGCGCAACGACAGCCCGGCCGCTTTCCGTGCCTGATTGATGCGCTCTCCAATCATGATCTCTCCTGTAGTTTACAAATTTGACAAAAAATATATTACTTTGTAAACTTTAATCGATGGGAAGTTCCGTGTCAAGCCTTTCCAACTACTTTTCAACGACTTAGGAGAATTGCCATGGCAAGAAATCCTCCGCCCGGCGACGGGCATCGCGTAGGCGCAGTCCGCGAGCGTTCGCAGACCTACAACCCGCATACCGAGCGCTGGGTCAAGCGCGATACCGAAACCGGCAAGTTCATCGACCAGAAGGCCGACCCGAAGCCGTTCAAGGGCGTGACTAGGGAGAAGTGAGCTTGGGGGGTTCAGCGTACTTGCTTCACCTGGTCGCAGATATGTGCACCGCCCCATGAATCCGTAAGTCGGGGAGTCGCAGGAAAACCCGTGAAGTCATAACAATACCCCGTTACGCCGCGATTTTTTCTTTCGACGAAAACGCCCGCTGCAACTCCTGGCGAGTTGCGCCCGTCGCGAATAACGCGCGCACGATCAGATCGAGCGATACCGAAGGGTCGCCCGCTTCGATCTTCGCCACACGGGACTGGCTGGAACCCATCCGCTGCGCCAGATCGATTTGGGAGAGGCGGCGTTTTTGGCGCGCCTCCTTGAGAGCATTGGTCAGAGAAAGTTTCAGCTCCACCAGCATCGCCTCTTCGTCGCTCAGCTTGAGAAAGTCCCTGGCGCTGCCGACTTTCCAACCCGCAGCCCGCAGTTTCTTGAGTCTTGCGCTGTTCATTGATTCACTCCTGCATATATCACGTTGATGTGTAACTTTGCAGCCGCGCCTTGCAAATCTCGATCACGGATTTCGGGGTCCGCTGCGTAGTCTTGGCGAATACTTCGAGAATCGCGATCGCGTCCTTGTCGATGTGATAAACGATCCGCCAGGTCTTGTTAACGTCTTGTATGCGCAATTCGTGACAAGCCTTGCCGATGCCGGGCATGGGACGGGAATGCGGGAGTGAAATATTCTCCCCGCGTTGCAACCGGCGCAGAAGCACGCCCGCCTCGATTCTCGTTTCCGCCGAAAATGGCGGAGTCTTGATTTCGCCATGCAGCCAAACCAACGGCTTGTCCGCTTTGCTCATCGTAGGCAGTATATGTCATTACTGACATATCTGCAACTCTGTGGGAGCGGTGCAATCACAGCTGCGGTGTGGTCATAATTCGGGAAAACGCGCAGCGCCGCGCGTAAATATCCTCCGGCAGAGCCGGGGGTCTTCCGTAGTAGGCTAGAATATCTGAATTGTCTCACTCGTCTTTAACGACGCGCCTTCTGCGCGCGGCAGCCAAAGTCGTGGGAATTCGATACGCCGGAGGAAAGAACATGGCTTTGGGCCAACACAAGATCGAATACGAAGTG
>JACPTJ010000358.1 GCA_016192835.1 Betaproteobacteria bacterium | reverse complement strand
GGGCCTACGGTACACAGCAGGGGCGTCCGGCATAGTCCAAAGCCGGAACGGAACTTTGATGCGCCCGATGACGGGATGGTCGACTTCCTGGAAGAAATCGCGCGCGTCCAGATGCGGACACCGCGCCAGGTCCGCGGGTTCCTGCACGACGCCAAACAACATGTGGTACTTTTCCGACGCAGTTCTGAAAAGCTCTTGCATCGTCCTGTCACTGGTCGCCTCGATCACCAGTCGATCGAGGTCCTCGCCATGCACCGCGCGGCCGGCCACGGTTGAAAAACGTTCGTCCTTGAGCGACTCCGGCCCAAAGAATTCTGCAATGTCATTCCATTCCGCGCCACCGCCTGTCTGCCAGATAAAGTAACCGTCCTTGCAAGGCTGCACATGGCCGTAGCTATTGCCGCTCGGCTGCCGCCGCCCCTGAACCGCGCCGACCCAGCCGTACATGGGTTGGTGAATGACGAGCGTCGAGGCGACCACGTCGTGCAGCGAAACGTCGACGTGCTGCCCCTCTCCCAAGACATCCCTGGCGTGCAGAGCCGCGAGCGCTCCAACAGCACCACTCAGGCCACCCTCGTACTGCGATTGCATACCGCCATGTTTGAGCGGCTCGCGTTCCGCCATGCCGCTGATACTCATGATGCCGCTCAACGCGTAAGTGACGATCTCCTCGCTCTGGTACGCGCGGTACGGTCCGGTCTGGCCGAACGGCGTGATGGAGATCATGATGAGGCCTGGGTTTTCCTGTGCAAGAGCCGCGTAGTCCAAACCGAGCGAGGCCAGATAACCCGGTTCGAAACTCTCCACGACTATGTCCGACGTACGCGCCATTCGGCACAGCAACTCCCGCCCGTCCGGGTCATCCAGATTGAGCCTGACGCCGCGCTTGTTGAGGTTCGCAAGCAGGAAGATCAGGCTCTTTTCCGGATGGGGATCGGTGCCGAAGTACGGCGCCATCGAGCGGGCGGCGTCTCCTGCGGGAGGCTCCACCTTGATCACGTCCGCCCCGAAATCCGCGAGGATCTTCGCGCAAATCGGGCCGGCAAGCCCTTGACTCAGGTCAAGCACCTTCACATCGTCAAGCGTAGCAGGCAGCATGATCGTACGGCGGTCGTGTTCTATCTGGAACGATAACATAGCTGCGGACAATAAAGTTGCTCCGCGTGCCCTGCGCCTATCCCCGCGGCAAGCCGCGGGGTATTACGGCGCAGAAGAACAACAGCGGCACGCTACGCTAATGTCAAAACCAAAAACCATATTGATCCCCGTGGCAAGCCACGGGGAATTGCAATTGGCGTAGGGTGCGCTTGCGCACCATCCGGCAATCGGTGCGCAAGCGCACCCTACACCGAAATGAAAGTTGACACCCTTGGCCTAGCGTGATGAAATCTTAGGCACACTCGCTTGCGTTCGAAAAGCGTGAGGGTGGGTAAATCTCAAGGAGACCTATCATGGCTAACCGATATCCGAAGATCGTCTTTACCGAAGAGGTGATGCGGGAAGGCATGCAGATCGAAAGTGCCTCCATTCCCATCGAGGACAAAGTCGAACTGCTTAACGCCCTGTCCGAAACCGGGCTCCAGAACATCGTGGTAGGTTCCTTCGTGAGCCCGAAGTACACGCCGCAGATGAAACGCATCGAGGAGGTGCTGATCAATTTCAAACCCAACCCCGGGGTGACGTACCTGGCCATGATTCCGAACGAGCGCGGCATGGAGCGCGCGCGCGCGTTCTCGCCGCCGCTCACGCTCTCGCGCGGCAAGGGCCTCCCGCGCACCAGCTGTCATCAGTGCGACGTGTTCACGCGCCGCAACTACAACCGCTCGCAAATGAAGGAAATGGCCGGCTGGACGAAGACCATCGCCACGGCGAAGGAAAAAGGCGCGACCGAAGCGGGAATCGGAACCAATGCGACGTTCGGCTCCAATTTCCTCGGCGATTTTTCGGTCGACGTAACGATGAAGTTCCTGACCAAGCAGCATGAGCTGTGGGATGCCGCCGGCATCAAGGTCACCTCGGTTTCGGTCGGCGATCCGATGGGCTGGGTTCATCCGGGCAAGGTCGAGGAGATCTTTACCCGGGTCAAACGGATGTGGCCCGACGTCACCGAATTCCGCGCCCACCTGCACAATGCCCGCGGCATGGCGATCACGTCAGCCTATGCTGCCATCAAGCTCCTCGATGACAAAGACACGCTGCGCATGGAAGGCACGCTGGGCGGCGTTGGCGGCTGTCCCTATTGTGGCTGCGGGCAAGCGACCGGGATGATGCCAACGGAAGACTTCATGCACATGCTCGAAGGCATGGGCATCGAAACCGGCGTCGACATGGACAAGCTCATCGAATGCGTCTGGTTGCTCGAGAGAATCCTGGGGCGTCAGGCATGGGGACATGTGTCGAGAGCGGGTCCGCGGCCGATGAAGAAAGAGCGCCTCTTCGACGCGAACGCGCCTTTCGTCGAAACCCTGGAACAGGCCAAGCATTTCCTGTACGGGCCGAAACTCTACGCCGGCGGAATCAACCCCTGGTCGGAACCGATCGCGAGTCCATACCTTGAGCGGCTTGAGAAAGGCCAACCGATGTTCGAGCTGGATGGAAACTGGCCCTGGCAGGAATCCTTCTTCCCGAAGGTGCAGGATGTGCGTGAGGCACTCGCAACCTCTGGAGCAAGAGAAAAAGAGGCTGCCGCATGAGCCAGTCCGCCGCGCCAGGCGAAAGCGCCCTGACCCCCGAAGTCAAGGGGATCATCGGCGCGACCGCTGAAAAAATCGAGGCGAGCCTGCCGTGGGGCATCGAACGCGAGGGCCTGCGGATCTTCACGCAGGCCATCATGGATCCCGATCCCCGCTACTGGGACGACGAGTTCGCCAAGACCACGAAGTTCGGTCATATCATCACGCCGCCGATTTATTGCACCTACCTCGGTCGCCGTACGCGGCCCGGTGCTGACGATCCCATCACTCGGGCGTTCGCTGAAAATCCCGAGTCCGATGGTATTGGAGGCGTTCGCAGCTCCGAGAGCCGCGGGGGACTGCCCGATGTTCCAACCCACCTCAAGCGTATCCTGAACGCCGGCAACGAGATCGAGCTGCGCCAGTATCCCAAGCTCGGTGACCGCGTCTTCTCGCAAGCGAAGTACGCCGATATCCGGGAGCGCGTAGGCAAGGATGATGGCGCGAGCATGCTGATCGTGACCACGGAAACGGTTTACACCAACCAGAACGGCGAGGTGCTCTGCATATTGCGAGCCTCCCAGATCAGGCGTTGAGGATTGCCAATGACAACTGCCCAGGAACTCAGGGAGAAAAAGCAGCTTTACTTCGACGATGTCGCGGTCGGTCAACAACTTACGCCGCTCGTCATCGGTCCGCTCACGCCGACGCATCTGTTCCGCTGGAGTGCCGCGATGGAGAACTGGCATCGCATTCACTACGACCAGAGCTTCGCCATCTACCACGAGGGGCTGCCCAACATACTGGGGCAGGGTTCCTGGAAGCAAAGCATATTGCCGCGCTATCTGAAGGACTTGTGCCTGCCCGACGGATGGCCATGGAAGGTGTCCTTTCAGCACCGCGCCATGATCGTGCCGGGGGACACGCTGACGGTCTGGTCGGCAGTCACCAAGAAGTACGAAGCAGAGGGTCTCGGTTTCGTCGATCTCGACGTCGGCATGCGTCTTCAGTACGACACGGAGACTTGCCCTGGAAAGGCCACCATCGTGCTGCCGATCCGGAACGGTCGGGCGATTCCCTATCCTTTCGTTCCCCCGAACAAACTCGTCAGCCAGTAAGGCCAGATCAAGAGGAAACAGCATGGGACGTTGGATTGCGATTGGAAGAGCGCCGGGCTGGGACGATTTGAAACGATTCGGCGCGGAGTTGAAGGACACGAATCAGTGGCGGGTCGATCCGAGGACCACCATCACGAGCGTATATGCGCTCGGCGACGGCCGCATGATTGCGGAATGCCACGGCCCCTCGCAGGCAGAGTTCGATGAGTGGCTGCGCAAGAAGGGCTGGAACGTGGAAAGCGTGACGCCGATCCGGTTCGTCGCAAAGGCCGGCGACATCTGGAATGTCGGTTAGCCTACCGGAGAAATGGGATAAGGAAGCGGACGTAGTCGTCGTCGGATTCGGCGGCGCCGGCGCCGCGGCTGCGATCACCGCACACGATCTCGGCGCCAAGGTGCTGATGCTCGAAAAGGCGCCGGCAGGCGAGGAAGGCGGCAATACCCGAATCGCAGGCCAGGGCTATCTGCAAATCTACGACGTCGATAAGGCGATCGCGTACCTCAATGCGCTGTGCGGGCGCTACCCGGTGCCGCAAGAAATGGTACGTGCCTGGGCGGAGGAAGTGCGCGGGAACAACGACTGGGTCGCCAGCATCGGGGGCGATCCTCAGGAGCACCAGCACCAGCCGGAAGGCATCGAGTTTCCGGAGCTTCCCGGCGCGGATTGCACCCATAAGTTCCACCACGGCGACGTGCTCGGCTACTCGAATACCTGGAAGTTCTTCGAAGCGGCGGTCAAGCGCCGGCCGATCGAGATTCTCTACGAGTCACCGGGTCGCGAGCTGATTCAGGACGGCATCACCAAGGAAATACTCGGTGTACGGGCCGAACAGCGCGGCAAGCCGCTACACGTGAAAGCGCGCAAAGCCGTCGTGCTCACCTGCGGCGGCTTCGAGAACAACCAGGAAATGATCAGAAACTATCTGCCGGGGCTCCCCTATTGCTACACCTCGGGCACCCCGCACAACGACGGCGACGGCATCAAGATGGCGCAACGGGTGGGCGCGGACCTGTGGCATATGAACAACTTCGCGGGTCCTTCGATGGCACTGAAAGTGCCGGAGTATAAATCGACCTTCTCGATGACACCGCTGCACTATACCCACGAGATGCCCGGCGGCATGATCGTCGTCGGCCCGGATGCGAACCGGTTCGTCAACGAGAAGCTCAAGCCCAAGCACGGCAAGATCAGAAGAAACGGGCAATGGTGCCAAATGCCGGCCCCTTGCCCGATGTTCATGGTGTTCGATCACGCGCTATTCACTTGCGGCCCGCTGTACGACATGAAGCCGGTCAGCGGCTGGGGGCGCATCATGGAGCGCTATGAATGGAGCAGGGACAACAGCGCCGAACTGCGACGCGGCTGGATCAAACGTGCCGAAACCGTCGCCGGCCTGGCGGCGTCCCTCGGATTGAACCCGGGCGCGCTGGAGGAAAGTGTGCGGCGCTGGAATCGCGTTTGCGAGAGCGGCGAGGATGCCGAGTTCGGTCGCAGCAAGATGCTGATCCCGATCGGCAGGCCGCCCTTCTATGCGATCGAGCTATCTCCCTCGATGCTCAACACGCAAGGCGGACCGAGGCGTAACGAGCATGGGCAGATCGTGCGGCCGGACAACACGCCGATACTGCGGCTGTATAGCGCCGGTGAGCTCGGCTCGATCTACAGCCACCTCTACCAGGGAACCGGGAATATCGGCGAATGCCTTGCATTCGGCCGCATCAGCGCGCGCAATGCGGTCGCTGAATCGCCCTGGGACAGCAGGCACGCGCCCGCAGCAGACGAGGCGACGCCGTAGGCGCCGATGTTTCGGTACCAACAGCGTATTCAAGCATTCCAACATTAAACCTTCGCTGCGCTCGATTTTCCGCACCGCGCGGCTCACCGCTCTCTGCCCGCCATTGCCGCCTCTCCGGCCGCAGCGTGGGAAAAGTCCGCAGAATGCGTTGTAGACGTGTCCACCCTATCCGTTAGTCAACGGCAATCGAGTAAAGAAGTTGGTTTGAAGTTTGCTCATCCGATTCGCCCGAGAGCCCGCCTCTGCCTCGATTTCGTAATCCATTTTCCGATAGGCCACCAATCGTTTTCGGAACATCGACACCGTTAACGCGCTCGAAGCGTCGAGGTAATCGTATATGATGGCATCGGTCTTTCCCGGGCAGGCACGGTGAAGCCGGCCAGCGTATTGAATCATCCGCCCCTTGAACGAAACCGGCATCGCAATAATCAATGTGTCGAGGGCTGGAAAATCGAAGCCTTCGCCGATGAATGAGCCGGTCGCCAGAATGTAGGGCCGCGTTTTGGTGTCGAGGGCGGTCTTGATCTGTTCGAGAGCGGCGGCCCTAGCCTTCTTCCCCATCCCGCCGATCAGCACAAACCCCTTGGCCCCAAGATCGCGGAGGTGCTCGTCGAATACCCGACTCAGTAGCGCCAGGTGCTCCTTGCGCTCAGAAATGACCAGCGGAAACCGACCCCGCTCGATT
>JACPTJ010000357.1 GCA_016192835.1 Betaproteobacteria bacterium | reverse complement strand
CTCGCGTTTGTACCAGCCCGCGGCCATGGCCAGGAGGAGACGGCCCCCGGAGAGTTGATCGATACTTGCCAACTGCTTGGCCAGCACCACGGGATTGCGCAGCGGCAGCACCAGAATTCCCGTCGAGAGCTTGATCTTCGTAGTGCGCGCGGCGATGGCGGTGAGCAACGTGAGCGAGTCGATGATCGGGAAGTTCGGCTCCACGCCGAGCAGGATGTGGTCCCAGACCCACAGCGAGTCGAACCCCAGTTGCTCCATCCTGACGCCGTACTCGACGAGTGCCTTCGCATCCGGCATCTCCGGATAAGCGGTGAAGTTGCGGGCGGCAATTCCGTACGTGTTATGCAAAAGGGCCATGGATGTCCTTGGTGAGGGAAGTTTTCGGCTGCTAGGCCGTGTAAAGGCGGTCGGGATCGAGCTTGCGCAGGAATTCCAGCTCGAGTTCGGTCGGGCGTTCGGTCACTCCGATATCCGGAGCGGAGGCGAGCTCGAACCCGGTGTTGTCCTGCACCTGCCCGAGCGTGACACCGGGATGAAGTGCGACGATGTTCATGCGCCTCGTTTCATCGTCGAAACCGAAGATTCCGAGATCCGTCACCACACGATACATGCCGCCCATCGCGACGATCATCTGGGCGAGGCTCGCGATGTCGTTGCCGCCGCCGGTGCCGGGAAGACGCGTCTTCGGCTTCGCCGGATCTCCGATGAACGACGAGTTCAGATTGCCGTACTGGTCGATCTGCGCGCCGCCCATGAAACCGACATCGACGTAGCCGCGCTGCAGCAGCAGCAGCACGTCGGTGCTGGCGAGAACCATGTTCGCGCGGATGGTGCAGCGCTGTTCGTTCGTCGAAGGCGGAAGCTTGCCCGGTTCGATCACGGGCCCGATCACACCGCCTTCGAAAAGAATCGTGAGACCCGGGCAGTGCAAACCCTGCGCGAGCGTCGCTGCCAGCAGCGGAATGCCGACCCCGGCGAAAACAATTTGCCCGTTTTTCAGCAGCCTGGAGCTCATGACTGCGAGCAGCTCGCTGGCGGTGTAATCCGTAGTACTAGGCATTCGAGACGCTCCGGCCGTTACGCGCGGCTTCGAGTAGTTGGTCGAGCCCCAGCAGGTTGAGATAGCCGGTCCAGGACTGCGGGCCATAGACGTAGCGCTCGAGGTACTCGGCCATTCCCCCGACCGGGTCCTTGTTGACCAGCGAGGTGTAGTAATCCATGTGCCGAAACAGCGGCTCGTAGACGCCGCTGCATTCGTGCGGCGCGCAGCCGAACGGCACTTCGACGACCGCCTCGACCGCGAAGAAAGGAATCTTCGTCTGGTCCGGAGCCGCGAGATCGATATCGAGGAACTGCAGTCCATCCATCTGGGCGTTGCCGTAGGCGTCGCAGCGCTGCACGTGGATGAGCGCGACATCCGGATTGAGCGCGGGCACGAGCAGCAGCTTGTCTCCGGTAAAAGGACAATCGATTTCGCGCACTTCGGGACGCAGCCGCACCACGTCCGAGCCGAGCATCGAGCGCATCGGCAGGAAGGGAACACCCATCGCGCCAGCCCGGAATCGCATGCCCATCGCCATATGGCTCCACTCGTCAAAGCGCGCCTTGCCGCTCTCGACGTAATGGCGCATCACTTTCGACACGCCCCACACGATGCCTTGACTGAACCAGCTCGTGACCATGTGATCGCAGGCGCCGGACCCGAAGAGCCAGTCGCCTTCGCTCGAGGTGATGCCGCGGGCGCACGTCAGCCGCTTTTTGCGGGCACGGATCAGCGCCCAGATCATTGCCAAATGTGCTGCCGCCGATACCGACCGTTTCGCCGTCCTTGACGAGCGCAGCGGCTGCCTCGAGGGAAACGACCTTCTCGTGAAGGCTTCGGTCGCGCTCGGTGAGCGTGCGCCGAAGTTCGAGATAAGACTCGCTCACCGTCTACCTCCCAGTGCGTTCATGCGGATCTGCCTAGTGTAGTGCTTCATTCTGTTTGGAACTTAAGCGCGCGGCGTGGACTCGTTTAATCCTGTAGCGCAGGCGCCCTCGCCTGCAATCGTTCATCCGGAATCAGCCATTGGATGGCAGGCGAGGGCGCCTGCGCTACAGGTTGTTAACGTAGCAGTGCACTAGCCTGCATGCATCGCCCCCGTGGCCTCATTGAAATCCGCGATGAGCTGGTCCCAGGCGGGAATCGATGCCTGGAGCTGCGTCCAGAATGCGGCGTCCAGTCTGCGGTCGAAATCAGCGGCCGGCACGCCCTGCTGCTCGACCCAGGTGTAGTAGCCGAGGTTGAAAATCCGCCGCCGGTCCACATGCGTCAGCTCGATCAGGTGATCATCGGCGATGGCCTGAAGGTGGCGCCCGAAAATCTCGCCGGCGTGTACCTCGTCGAAACCGCCGGGATAATGACGGCCAAGATAAGATTTGCGCTCGCTGTCGTAGAGCGTGGCGCTGTCCGTCGCGATGGTCACGATGACGTCGGATGCCCCGAGTTCGAGACGTTTGGCGATCTTGATCGCGGCGATGATGTTGGCGTTGCCGGACAAGCCGATATTGACGAACTCGTTGACCAGCGCGGGAGCTATCTTTTGCCGCTGGGTAAGGTAGGCGCGGCCGATGCTGTCGTTGAACAGCAGGTTGAGCGCGTCCGAGCCGCGATCCGATACGCCGGCGACGAGGTCGGTGTTCATCACGTTCTGGATGAGCGGAATGTGCTTGTCGCCGATGCCCTGGATGTTGTGTTCCCCATAGCCGTTGTAGAGCATGGTCGGGCATTCGACGGCTTCGACGGCCGCGATCTTCGTGCCGTGCAGGCGCTTGAGGTAATCGCCCGCGGCGATGGTTCCCGCCGAGCCGGTGGCCGCGACGAAAGCCGTCAGGCGCAGCCCCGGTTCCCTGCGGCGCAGATCAGCAAATACGCGGTCCAGCGCGCGCCCCGTGCAATAGTAGTGAACGAGGTAATTGCCGAACTCGGAGAACTGGTTGACGATCACGTTTTCCGGGTCGCGGGAGAGTTCCGCGCACTGGTCATAGATTTCCTTGACGTTGCTCTCCGTGCCGGGCGTCCTGACGATGTCCGCGTGATCGCTCACCCAACGCTCGAGCCAGTCGAAGCGCTCCTGGCTCATGCCGGCAGGCAGCACCGCGACGCCGCGGCAGCCGAGCGTGCGCGAGATCGCCACACCACCGCGGCAATAGTTGCCTGTCGACGGCCAGATCGCCTTGTCGCGGGTCGGGTCGAAGCGGCCGGTGACGAGACGGGGAACCAGGCAGCCATAGGCGGCCAGTACCTTGTGCGCGCCGATCATCGGAAAGCGATCGCCGAGCGCCACGACGATTTTGGCCTTTACGCCGGTGAGCCCTTCGGGCAGCACCAGGTAGCCCGGAACATCGGCGCGGCCCGTGCGTGCTGCGTCGTTGAACCAGTGGACGCGCCACAGATTGGCGGCCAGCGGCGCATCGGGATCGACGCCGGCGAGGGCGGCCCGCTGCGCGGCGGGGATGAGGTCCGGATCGGCGAGCTGACTCAGAGTGGGCAGCGCGACCTTCAGCTCGCGCAAGCGTTCCACCGCTCTCTCGCGAATTTCCCCATCGTGGATCTCGGGGGCCAGACTGAGCTCGCTCATAATATTGTACATATCATACTGACTATAATACCATCCAAGATGCCACGCCAGCGGCCCGAAGGCGTAGCCGCCGGAGGCGGCCGAAAAAGCCAGTACGCCGATCGTCGCGGTGGCCACCACCTGTGCGATATGCAGTGGAGCGCCTTGTAGCAGGAGACTCACCTGAGTCAGTCGAGGGACGAACGCATTGCACAAACGTGCGGAATACGGCGCAATGCCCGTTGGTTATTGCGCCCGAGTCGTAGTGCCGCTCCAACTTGTTCGGGCAAATGGAGTGAATAGTGAAGACTTATCGGCCTGCCTGAGGCACTAGCTTGGATCGGCGCATCTTGGCGTCGCGCGTCAGCAGAGGAATCCTATGCACGACGCTGGTTGCGGCAACGATCTCATCGGCGGGGTCGGATCGGAAGTCCAGTGAGCGGATGGCACGGCAGACTTCAAGGGTCAGCGGCCAGACATGGATCCGGGCGAGCGCCCGGTTCAGATCCCGGTCGTCAAGGTCGATCTCGATGCGGCCGAGTTGGGCGAGCTTGGCGATTTCCCAGAGAACGATGGCGGAAATGCTCCAGGTATCTTCCTGGAGCAGGAGGCGCTCCCGCGGCGTAAGACTACCGCCGAGCGCGTGCAGAAGAACGTGGGTGTCGAGATTGAGCATCCCAGGCGAGCCCCGTGGAGCTGATGTCGCCCTTGATCCGGATCTTGCCCTTGAGGCTGCCGATCAGATCCGCCGGATCGTTGCGAAGAGGGATCAACTTGGCAACCGGCTTGCCGTGCTTGGTGATCACGATCCCCTCCGGATCGACCCGGTCGAGCAGCGTGAGGCACTGCTCCTTGAATTTGGCGGCGGCGACGGACTTCATAGTCATATTTTATGACTGGATATCAATTATGTCCAGCTGCCCGCGGCCTCGACCACTTGCGCCCGCTCGTCCCGCATGCGATAGGCGCCCGTGCTCAGCGTCCTGACAAAGAGCGGAAGAAGGCTTTGATACGGTCCCACAGGACCGAGAAGACGAGCGAGCCTGCGTTCAGTTCAGAAACTGCAGCGCGATCCGTTCGAACGCCGCTGTAACATGGAACAATTTTCAGCAGAGGCGGGTGAGCGGTGCGATTCCCGTGTGTGCATTGCGTTGACATGGCCGGTTGCGACGGTTACTGTAGTTGCTCGTAATTAGCAGTCGCGTTTGCCGGGAGGTGCGCCGGCACCTTGATCGTTGCAGGGGAGTGGAATGAGAGTCAAACAGGTAATTTGCGCGCCCGGCCGGTCCGGCTACATGCACCGGGACCTGATGGCCATCAAGGCCGGTGCAACCCCGGACGGCGGCCTGTACCGGGGCAAGGCAGTATCCCCGGGATACACGAAAATCGTCGAGCCGGCGACCATCATTTCGGTGATGCTCGTGCTGGAGGACGGACAGATCGCATTCGGCGACTGCGCTGATGTCATCCTCGCCGGCGTCGCCGGGCGGGACCCCGCCTTCAACGCGCGCGACCACATCGATTACGTGCGCGGCGAGATCGCCGACGCCTTGCGGGGGCGCGACGTCGCGGAGTTCAGGCCGCATGCCGGGGAAATGGACAACTATACGCGCGGCGGCAGCAGACTGCATACGGCGATTCGATACGGCATCACCCAGGCGCTGCTGCACGCGACCGCGCTGAGCCGCAAGCAGACGATGGCCGAAGTGATCGCCCGGGAATACGGCTGCACGATTGCGACCGCGCCGATCCCGATCCTCGCGTCGTGCCACAAGGACGACGCCGGACAGCTCGACCGCGTGATCCTGAAACGCGTGGAACTGCTGCCGCACGCTTCGTTCCAGATCGTAGCCGAA
>JACPTJ010000164.1 GCA_016192835.1 Betaproteobacteria bacterium | reverse complement strand
CGCCGCCTGGCGGCAATGGCACGATGAAGCGGAGCGGCCGGCTGGGGTAGTTATCAGCCGGCGCAGCAATGCCGGATTGCGCGTACGCCGCAACCAGCACCACCGCCGCGCACACGGCGCGGCGGCATCTGTAGCACGAATCCATAATTCTCCTCCTCGTATTGATGGCCCCGCCCCTGCACCGGGACGAGGCGATTGCCCTCTAACCTCCTTCTGTAAAGGTCACTTCCCTGGAAGTGAGTATCTTCGCCATCCGCTGCATCTGCTCCACGACCGACTGATGCTGCTCGTCGGTCAGGGCGGCACAGCAGTCTTCCAGCACGAAGATCTCGTAGTCGCGATCGTGACCGTCTTTCGCCGCCGACAGCACCGCGCCGCTCGTCGATACGCCTGACACGTAAAGCCGTTGTATGCCGTTTGCACGCAGGATCGCTTCGAGGCTCGTCGCGTAGAAGGGGCTCACGCGGTGCTTGACGATGTCGTAATCGCCGGGCTGCGGCGCGAGCGCCGGGTGAACTTCGGTGCCCCAGGTTCCGAGCTTGAACAGACCTGCTTTCTTCGCGCCCTGGAAAAGCGGGGACTTGGGCGGACACTCGCGGTAATCCTGCGAGAAACCGACGCGCACGTAGCCGATTTTCACGCCCGCGGCGCGCGCTTTGCGGATTGCCTCGGCGGTGTTCGCGATCGTATTGCGGCGCGCCAGTATCGGGCCGTAGCCCTTCTTGCCGTTCGGTCCGTCTTCGTGCACGAGATCGTTGATCATGTCGCACACGAGAAACATTGCGTTGTTTGCCATGGCAATCACTTTACCACTAACGAATGGGCGGCAGATCGAGCTCGCACACCGTGCCGTCGATCGGTATTTTCGTGCTGACGTCGCGCGCCGGCAGCATGACAGTCGCGAAACCGGGAGAGCTCAGGTCTCCGCGCTGATTGATGCCTTTCATTTCGATATCGACCAGGGCACAGCGGTCCTTCACGTATTTCTTGACGACCGTGCCGCCGATGAAGGTGGTGTCCCCCTGACAGTTGAACAGGCGCGCTTCCATGCGCAGGCGCTTGAGCACGCCGTCGTCTCCCATCCAGTTGACGATGGCCGTCGCAAACCAGCAGGCGCGCTGCGGCAGGTAATCGTACATGCCGGGCACACCGACATCCTTCGCGAAATTCGCGAAATCTTCACGGTGGTGGCCGATACCGGTGTACTCGACGCCGCCGCCTGCCGCTTTGTTCCGGATGTAGTGCTTGGGATGCTTCGCGGCGTGGCTGAGCAGCACGCCGTGCGCCGAACCACGTCCGGAGGCGATGACGAAGGCCATGGTATCGGACATCGAGAGCGGTCCGCGGGCAATCTCGTCGATCTGATCGCCGACGCTTACATCGTCCCAATGGCGGGTCTTGGCGCCACGTATGCGTTCGGGTTCGGTCAGCACCATCTCATCGATCCGCGCGCGCTCCTCGGGCGTGTAGACGTGCGTCTTGACGTCCTTGTACTTGCCCTTCTCGCGCGATGCTTTGCGCTCGTTGCGGGCCGTGAGCCCGAGCGCGCGGCAAATGACTTCATCGCGCTGGTTTGTGTAGGTTGATTCGAGGTATTGCATCATCATGCGGCCCGAAAACCTCGACTGCTTTTCTTCCACGCCCAGCACGCGGTTCCAGATGTTGATGCGGTCGCCGGGCCGCACGTTGCGGTAATACTCGCAGTCGATCGCGACGCCGAAGCCGTGCACGCCGGGAAAGCCCCAGTACGAGCGCCCGGGCCAGTGGTGCGTCCAGGGAAAGCACGGATGCGCGATAAGGCCGCCGAAGCGGGTCCAGCGTGCGTATTCGACGTCACGGTACAGCGGGTTCAGGTCCCCGACACCGTTCGAAAAAATAGTGATCGAATCGACGCTCGCGTCGCGCAGATATTGTTCGGGCCGCAGCTTGTTGCCGATCAGCGCGCGCGCGGCGGCGATCGACTCGTCATTGATCAGGCCTTCCGGCGCTTCTTCGCCGATCCCGAGATTCTCCACTCGTTTGTTCATGTCCCTGCTCCTTGACCTGTAAATAAAGTTGCTCCGCGTGCCCTGCGCCTATCCCCGCGGCAAGCCGCCGGGTATTACGGCGCAGAAAAACAAAAGCGGCACGCTACGCTATTGTCAAAACCAAAAACCATACTGATCCCCGTGGCAAGCCACGGGGAATTGCAATTGATGTAGGGTGCGCTTGCGCACCATCCGGCAATCGGTGCGCAAGCGCACCCTACACCGAAATATTAAGCAACCGCGGCCGCGCGCGGGCGCGATGCCAAAGCCGCGCGCGTTGCCGACACCACCTCACCCAGCCCGTTCGCGACATGCACGCCGGCTTCGCGAAGCATCGCGACCTTCGCCTGATGCCCTTCCGCCTTCGAGCCGATCAGCGCGGCCGCATGGCCCATTTTCTTTCCCGGGGGCGCCATCTTGCCGACGATGAGCGCTGCGACCGGCTTCGCATCGGTTCGCGACGCGTATTCCGCAACGAAAACTTCTTCGGATCCGCCGATTTCGCCGAGATACAGTACGGCGCTCGTCTCCGGATCCCGGTGAAAAAGCTCCAGCGCTTCAGCGGCCGTCGTCCCTTTCACCGGATCGCCGCCGATGCCGATCGCCGTCGACTGACCGATGCCGGCCATCGTCAGGCGCTTGGCGCCTTCGTACGACAGCGAGCCGCTGCGCGATATCACGCCGACATTGCCTTCCTGGTAGCAGAACGACGGCATGAATCCGAGCTTGGCTTTCCCCGGGGAGATGAGGCCGGGAGAGTTCGGCCCGACGAACGCGGTGCCGTTGGCGCGGGCGGCGGCCCTGATCTCTATCGTGTCCGCCACCGGCAACTCATCGGCCGTGGCCACCACGAGCCGGCAGCCCGCCTCGATCGCTTCGATCGTTGCCCCGAGCACCGCGGCCGGCGGAACGAAGACGATTGCGGTGTCGGCGCCGGTTTCTTCACGCGCAGCGCGCACGCTCCCGAACACCGGCACGTCTCCGCCGACCGTGGTCCCTTCTCTGCCGGGGGACACGCCGGCAACGATTCTGGTTCCGTATGCGCGCGCGTCCTCGATGAAGAACGTTCCCATCTGACCCGTCGCGCCCTGTATGAGCACGCGATTGGTGCGGTCGAGAAGTATGCTCACGCTGCGTTCCCCGCCAGGCGCACGGCTTCGGATACCGCATCTTCGA
>JACPTJ010000292.1 GCA_016192835.1 Betaproteobacteria bacterium | reverse complement strand
GCAACACTTGTCGCAACAGCTTTTCGGTTACCGGTTGGTCGGTTTCGGAAAGATACTTCCGCAGCGCTTCGTTCATCATAGTTTGATACCCGGTCCCCGATTTTTCCGCGCGCGCCCGAAATTGGTCGAGAACCACGTCGTCAATAAAAATGGAGATGCGCGTCTTGCCCTTCTGTGGGATCACCGCACCACGCTTGCCTTTGGAAAAATCGTATTCAGCCTTCATAGTGTTTTCGTTCCTTTCGCGTCGGACGACGCGCTGAGATCGGGCGGTATTCGCCGTTGCGCTCTGTCCAGACCAATACAAGTCATTCACCAGCGCTTCCCAGCCCGACGGTTATGAAGCGTTGTTCGCCTTCGGCGTCCGGGTCCTCGACGGTGACCGCAAGCGGGTCCTCAAGCACACCTTCCGCATCGGCAAACGAAACGCCATGCTTCTTGACGTTTGCCGCAGCCTTCGCCGGATCGTGCTTGAAGCGCATGTTGCCATGATATATACGTTATATGCATAATGCAACCCGCGTTCCGGCGAGATCTCGTTGGCAAAAGCATGGCAAAAGGGGCCAGGCTCGACTGAACAACCCTCGCCTGCAAGGCGAGGGATTTCGACCATCCCCGATGGGGACATTAATTGATTGATCCACCGAGCGACTGTTCATTCTCAAAACAGTGAACATTGAAACCCTCGCTGTCGTGCCAGCTAATGTGAACGCGTGGGAAATCGCTCTGTGCCGGGCAGATTGATGCTTCATCCCAAGGTGCGACTGATCGCACGCGTGCGAGAACCTCTGATGCCGATGACGGAGCGATTCGAGCTTCACTCGAAACGAATGAGAGCTTAAAGACTGGCCTATGATTCTCGCTCATGGCAATTGTGACGTCTAACGTGGGCCCACCGGCGTGCGCATGTCTCATGGCGCACGTCCGTGCGCGGCGCCAGGTTAGCGCTCAACCGTGCGCCGCGAGCTCTTCACGCACGATCCTGCGCACGAGATCTTGAGTTACGGGCTGCTCAATGAGCCCAAGATGGGACTTCAGGGCTTCGTTGATCAGCGTCTGATAGCCCTTTCCGGACTTCTCGGACTGGGCCTTGAAGCGCTTGAGAATCGCGTCATCCATGTAAATGGTGATGCGCGTCTTCCCAGTCGTGGGTATTACCGCGCCACGTTTGCCTTTAGAAAAGTCATATACCTTTTTCATAGTTTCTCCGCTCTCTTCCACGGTAAGCGCGAGGGGATCATTTAGCACCCCGTCGCCCTCAGAGAGCGACACGCCGTGCTTCTTGATATTTGCCGCATCCTTTTTCGGGTCGAAATCGGCGGACATCGGCATAGTATATGCACGTTATACACACTCGTCAACGCGCTGCGGCCGGCGATGGTGGGCGCTAATGTCGGTGTTCAGGCACGCGTTGCTTCTGTCGTATCACCTGCAACACGCTGCTGGGCGGCATGGTAGAGAAACTCCGGCGCGAGATCGGCACCGTTCGGCCATGTGACCGTTTCAAGCTCTGGATGTACCGCGGCCTGAGCGAAGAGTGCCACGTCCTTCAGGGGCTCGAACATTGGGCCCCAAAGTTGAGTGCTCAGATCCACGGTTCCGGACAGGCCGTCCTGAAAACGGATCCAAAGCTTGTAGCCTTCCAAGGGTTTTACCTCGACCACCTTCGGAATCATGATTTGCTCTCTTCCCCGAGAGTAAAGTTGCTCCGCGTGCCCTGCGCCTATCCCCGCGGCAAGCCACGGGGAATTGCAATTAGTGTAGGGTGTGCTTGCGCACCATCCGGCAATCGGTGCGCAAGCGCACCCTACACCGAAAATTCATACGTTACGCCGGGCACGAGGCTTATGCAATTCCACCTTGAGGGATTCGGTTTCCGCTAGCACCCGCGAAATACCGGCGCGCGTTTCTCGACGAACGCTTTGACGCCCTCTTTTGCATCCTCAGTGTCCTTGCAGACGCCCTGGGCGAAAGTTTCGAATTCCAGCGCGGCTCGCAAATCCACTTCCTGATTGTGATGGATCGCGCGCTTGGAGAGCTGGATCGCCACCGGCGGGCCGGCCGCAATTTTCCGGGCGAGTTTGTAGGCCTCCGCCATGAGTTCTTCGGGCGCGACCACCGCGTTTACGATTCCAAGCCTGAGCGCCTCGGCCGCATCGATCGAATCCCCCGTAAAGATAAGCTCGCAGGCTTTTGCCATGCCTACCACGCGAGGCAGGAAATAGCTTCCGCCCCAGTCGGGAGCGAGCCCGCGTTTGACGAACGCTTGTGAAAACTTCGCCGCGCTCGATGCGATACGCATGTCGCAAGCAAGCGCGAGGTTCATGCCAGCGCCCGCCGCCGCGCCGTTGACCGCCGCAATGAGCGGTTTCGGGCAATCGCGCATGGCGAGAACGATCCGGTCGCGCATCGGCGCCAGGCGTTCGCGCGAAGATAGCGTCTGACCCGCCTGGTCACGCTCGCTCATGGACTTGACGTCCCCGCCTGAGCAAAACCCCCGTCCGGCGCCCGTGATCACCAGCACCCCGACGTTCGGGTCGGCCGCGGACTTCGTGACGGCATCGTAGAGGTCGTCCCGCAGCGTGTCGCTCAAGGCATTGAGCCGCTCGGGCCGATTCAGGGTAAGCGTTGCGATCCGGTCCTTGACTTCATAAAGCAGACATTCATATGTCATTCGTGGCTCCTTTTCTCTACAATGTCCGACACGCTGGATGCCCGAATTGTAGGCCGGGCAGGAAACGGCGGCTACCGCCTGCACTTTGAAAGGGGAAAACCATGACTCAAGCCAGTCGTTTACGCGTGGGATTTATCGGAGCAAACGGAAGATGGGGCCCGCAGGCGCATGTCCCGGCGCTGCAGCGGCTGCCGGAGGCGGAGATTTACGCCGTCTGCACAGCCCACACGGACACGGCGCAGGCCGCAGCCGAGAAATTGGGTGTGGAGCGTGCGTACAGCGACGACAAGGCCATGGATGCGGACGCTGGCGTCGAGGCGGCGCTGGTCGCAGTGCGCGTGCCGGCGCATTACGTGCTGGCGAAGAATGCCCTCGAAGCGGGCAAGCACGTTTACTGCGAGTGGCCGCTGGGCGCGAACACCAGGGAAGCCGAGGAGTTGGCAGCGCTCGCGCGGAAGATGAAGGTGCACACGATGGTTGGCCTGCAGCGGCGCGCGTCCCCCGCGTACCTCTATCTGCGGGAGCTCGTCAAGGAAGGTTACGTCGGGCAGGTGCTGTCGGTGACCCTCATGCACATGGGCAGCGGCGTGCTGACCCGCACCTCGAACCGCACGTGGCAGCGCGACTTCAGGCTGGGCGCCAACACCCTGACCATCACCTTCGGACACTCGATCGACGCATTGTGCATGGTGGCCGGGGAGCTCACCGAAGTGTCGGCCGTTGTCAGCACGCAGGTGCCGCAATGGTTCGAGACCGATACCAAAAAATCCGTGGACGTGACCTCGCCTGACAACATCATGCTCGTGGGCAGACTCGAAGGCGGCGCGGTGGTCAATGCCTACGTCGGCGTCCATCCGTACCACGGCAGCGGTTACCGGCTCGAGATTTACGGCAAGGACGGCACGCTCGCGATGATCGGCGGCGGCGATGCCGGACAGGAGACCAAGCGCAAGATCATGGGCGGGCACAAGGACGACAAGGCGCTGCAGGAACTGCCGGTGCCGGATCGCCTCAAGTGGGTGCCGGAGGAAGTGCGCAACGGCGGCGCCGCGTACGACGTGGGCCAGATGTGGGTCAAGTTTGCGGAAGCGATCCGCACCAACACCCGCATCGAGCCCGACTTCGATTCCGCCGTGCGCCGCCACCGGATGCTGGATGCCATCGTGCGCGCGTCCGAGACGGGACAGCGGCAGAAAATCGCGTTGTAGCTGATTCGCAGCGATTAAAGTAAATAGGGTCAGTGTAACTTTTCCGTGGCGAACGCGTTAAATAGGTAGAAAAGTTACACTGACCCTATTTACTCTTCGCGCCGTGCGCTGCGATCGCCACCACGGCAGGCTTGCCCGAGCGGTTGCTCCACGCGTGGTTGGTTCCGCGCTGCACGAGGATCTCTCCCGCTTTTAGCGTCACTTCCTGGGTGTCGAGCACCAGCACGATCTCGCCTTCCAGCACGATGCAGAAGTCCAGCGTGCGGGTTTTCTGCATGTAGGGATGCGGCGCCTGCGCCGAGTAGGTCGATGCGCCCGGCGAGCCTATCGCCTTGAACCAGGCGGCAACCTCCGCCGCACCGACTTTGCCTTGCCACACAACGTCCGGCGGGAACGTCACCACGTTCAGCACCGAGCCCTGCGCGGGCGGCTCGAGCGTGTGCGGCAGATGCAGCGTCTCGAAAACGATTTTCGCCGGCGCGCCATCGACCACCCACATGCGTTGCAGCGCAAAACCGGGGCGCGCGGGATCGATGCGCACGTCCGGTGAAGGGCCGTCGATCACCAGGCTCGACTTGCCTGCTTCGCGATCGATGGTGACGATACGCCGTTGCGGCTTCACCCCGGGCGGCAGCTTCTGGTCCGGGCGCGCGCGCATTACGGGATCGTTGCCCTGCGCGGTTCCCGCGGGCCCGTCGACGAATTGCGCGGCTATCATGTCGAACGCCATCAAGCAGCCCATTTTCGAGCTGTCCCACAGATGCCACGCGCCGACCTGCACCACGATGTCCCCGGGTTTCATCACCAGCTTGCAATCGTCGAGCTCGATAATGCGCTCGCCCGCAAGCATGATTCCGTAGTCCACCGACTGGGTCTTGTGCATTGCCGTGCGGTCGAAATCGTTGCCGCCGCCGCGATTCCATGCGCGGCCTCCCGGGGCCGCTTTGGGCGCGTGAGGCGGCACCAGCGGCGGAACTTTGGAGCGGTCGGACGCATGCGCAAGCCAATTCATGACGCGCAGATGGCCTCCGCTCGGCGGTCCCGGAAACTCATAGTCCCACCGGGCGGAATCGTCGTCCCCCGCGAGCGGCGGCGGCGTTTCCCGCCAGACCCAGCAGTCGATAGCCCCGTTGCACGGGACCGCGGATTCATGCACGCCCGGAGAAGGGCCATCCCAAACCACTTTCGATTTGCCGCGCGCATCGTTTCCGGTGACCACTCTCCGGATCGGCGTCAATGCCATGATTTCTTTTCTCCTTGAGTCTTGAAAAATTCCCCCTCACCCTGCCCTCTCCCCCGGAAACGGGGGCGAGGGGAACTTGTTTTCTGCGCTGCCCATCACAAGGATGGAGCAACGTCGCGAAAAATTTTTCCCGGGTTCATCAGGTTGAACGGATCCAGCGCGGTCTTGATGGTGCGCATCACCGACATCCCGGCCCCCTGCTCGCGCTCGACAAACTCGATCTTGCCGTAACCCACTCCGTGTTCCCCCGTGCAGGTGCCGCCCATGCTCAGCGCGCGGTTTACCAAACGCGTGTTGAGCGCCATTGCCCGCTCGATTTCAGCGGCATTGTTCGGATCGACCAGAATCAGAAGATGGAAATTGCCATCGCCGACGTGACCGACAATCGGCGCGATGAAACCGGAAGTATCGATATCGCGGCGCGTCTCCAGCACACACCCGGCGAGTTGTGAGATCGGCACGCACACGTCGGTAACCAGGGCGCGCGATCCAGGCCGCAATGACATGCCCGCGTACAGCGTATCGTGCCGCGCCTGCCACAGACGGCTCCGGTCCTCGGGTTTGGCTGCCCACTGAAACTCCAGGCCGCCATGTTCGCGCGCGATTTCGCCCACCATCTGCGCCTGCTCCGCCGCGCCCGCCTCGGTGCCGTGGAACTCGAAGAAAAGTGTGGGCTGAAGCGGGTAATCGAGTTTCGAATAGCGGTTGACGCCCCGCATTTGCACCTCGTCAAGCAATTCGATACGCGCAACCGGAATGCCGGACTGGATCGTCAACATCACCGCGTTCACCGCGCCCTCGAGCGTGGCGAAAGGACAGACCGCCGAGGTCGTCGCTTGCGGCACCGGGTGCAGCCGCAAACCGATTTCGGTGATCACACCCAGCGTGCCTTCCGAGCCGACAAACAGGCGCGTCAGGTCGTAGCCGGCGGCGGATTTTCGGGCGCGGTTTCCGGTTTGCCCGATGCTG
>JACPTJ010000291.1 GCA_016192835.1 Betaproteobacteria bacterium | reverse complement strand
AGCTGAACGTAGTTGAATACCTGCGTTGCGCCGCTCGCTTCGAGTCCGCAGAGTTCGCGGTAGCACTGGTGAAAAACCGTGACCAGCGCGTCGGCCCGATGCGCTTCGACCCGCCGCAGCGTATGGCGGACCATGTCTGCCATCGCGGCAGGCACGGTTGCGAGGTGCGCGCACATATATCCCGGGGCGGCGTAATCGTCCGCGACGACTTCGACGCCCGGAATGAGCCGCAGCAGGGCAGGTGCCCTCGCGTTGACTTCCACCTTGTCGTTGAAGCCCATGTGTTTGTGCAGCAGCACGCGCAGCGGGACGGGGTGCTTGAGCAGCGGTGCCAGCGCCTCGCGATGCTGGTAGAGCAGCTCGACGAAATAAGTGAGCGAAAAGTCGGCCGGGTAAGCCTGCCCCATGAAGTCTGTCATATGCGTGTGGCACGACGGACACCACGCGACGACCCGGTCGCGCCGAAGATTGTTGAACTTGGTAACAGTACGATGGGCCATGCCGTCCGCCGCGGTCTGATTCGCGTCTTTTGCCGAGCCGCAGCAATAGTCGGGGCCGCCGGCCGGCTGCACGTCGAAGCCGAGCAGACGCAGGATGTCGACGCAACTGTGGATGATGTCGCCGTGCCGCAATACGTTGCAGCCGTACCAGAATGTGATCCGCTCACTCATTGCCTGCTCTCCGAAACCCGTGCGCTACATCCAGTTCCTGATTTCTTCTTCCGTCAACTGCAGCCTGGCGAACGCCCTGACCCGGTCGAAGAAATCCCGATCCGCGCGGACCGCGATTTGTGGGGGGCCGCCCAAGCCGCCTGACGCGATCATGCGGGCGATACGAACCATCATCATCGGGTTGACATCCTCGGGGCAGGCGGGAACGCACCTGCCGCTGCGTATGCATACTGAAGCCCAGCCCAGGGCTGCCGCGGTACCCGGTTCTTCCCGCAATACCGAGAGTATCCCGGTTGCTACCGCCTGGGGATCGGCCCCTGCGAGCGGTGCGCTGTAACGGGCCATGGGGCACGCCTCTACGCATTTTCCACACCGCGTGCAGGCACCGAGGATTCTTTCGGTCTCCCTGTGGATAAACTCCTTCAGCGCGCCGGTCGCCCGAGAGTGCTCAGCCATGTTCAAAATGCTTCCGCCGGATAAGTCTGCATAATATACCCTTGGAGCCTCGCCACATGGGGCACGATCGATTAAACTGTAGCTCTATTGGCCCGGACCGAACTGCGGCAAGGGCTGGTATACAACTACAATTTCTATCAGGAGATTTGGCATGGCTACTGGAACAGTGAAGTGGTTCAACGCAACCAAAGGTTTCGGGTTCATTCAGCCGGATGACGGCTCGAAAGACGTGTTCGTGCATGTGTCGGCAGTGCAGGGCGCCGGCATGTCCACGCTGAACGAAGGCCAGAAGGTCCAATTCGAACTGGTGAAGGGCAAGGATGGCAAGACGTCAGCCGGGAACCTGAAAGCGGTATGACCGCGCGCCGGCTTCGCGCATACCCGAACCGGGGAACCCTTCGGCGATGAATCTAATCTGGCGGTTCTATACGGATCCCGACCATCGCTGGAGATGGCAGCACCTTGCCGTGGATCGAACCGTCATCGCGGAATCGCGAACCGCTTATCAGGAGTATGAAGGATGCCTCGCCGATGCCCGGGACCAGGGCTATGTTTTTCATCCCGCCCAGACCAAGCTCGCGCACGGGCGGGCACGCTGAGCGGCTTTCCACATTGCTGCGCTCCTCGTCCGTTGCCCCACCCTCACCCCAACCCTCTCCCGCCCAGGCGGGAGAGGGAGTGTTCCCTCGCCCCGCTTGCGGGGAGAGGGCTAGGGTGAGGGGAAAGTTTGTCATCCACTTTCACGATTCTCAATAGTTGGGCCCGTTGAATGCTGCTTGAACAGCCCGGCCGGATCGGTGCGTTACGGCTGAAGAACCGGGTGGTGATGGCGCCGATGGGCACCAATTACAGCACCACCGACGGCCTGTCGACCGAGCGCGACAAGCTCTATTAGACAAGCTCTATTACGCGGAACGCGCGCGCGGCGGCGTGGCGATGATCATGACCGAGGCGATGGTCGTCACCGAGCATGCGCGCCCGCACCACAATTCGCTGTGCTGTTATCACGACCGTTTCATCCCCGGTCTCGCCAGCATCGTCGAGGCGATCAAGGCACATGATTGTCACGTCTTCGGGCAACTGAATCACCGCGGCGCGCTGCTGCGGCGGTCCGTCCTCAACATGGAGCCCGTCGGTCCTTCCGCCTGGAAAAATCCGAACACCGGCGACGAGGTAAGACCGCTCGCGATACCCGAGATCATCGAAATCCAGAAACTGTTTGTCGAAGCCGCGCGACGGCTCTGCCAGGCCGGCTACGACGGCGCGCAGATACACGCCGGCAATGGATATCTCTTTCAGCAGTTTTTTACGCCGCGGATCAACCGGCGCACGGACTGCTACGGCGGCTCGTTCGACAACCGCGCGCGGTTCCTGATCGAAACCATCCGCAGGGTCAGGGATGCGCTGCCGGATTTTCCCTTGATCGTGCGGTTGAGCGCCAGCGAATTCACGGCAGGCAGCTATACGGAAGCCGAGATCATCGAACTCGCCGCAAGGCTCGAGCACGAGGCGGTCGCCGCCCTCGATCTCTCGGGCGGCAGCAACGAAAGTCCGCAGCTGTCCAAGTACTGCATTCAGCCGCCGTCGTTCAAGCGCGGCTGCCTCGGGCCCTATGCCAGGCCGATCAAACAGGCGGTGAAGATTCCGGTTTTCGTCGCGGGCCGCGTCGTCGATCCCGAGGATGCGGAGGCTTTGCTGCGCGACGGTTGCGCGGACTTCATCTCCGTCGGGCGCGCGCTTTACTCCGACCCGCATTGGTGCCTCAAGGCATTCGGGCGCGTGAATGCGCCGATCCGCAAGTGCATCGCGTGCAATCTCTGTTTCGAGCGGCTCACGCTGGAGAAAGACGTTGCATGCGTACACAACCCGATGATCGGCACCGAATTCGAGGCGCTCGAGCGCGCCGAGCCGCAATTGTTTCCGGCCCTGAAGACCGCGGTGCCTAAGCGGGTGCTGGTGCTCGGCGCCGGCGTAACGGGTATCGAGGCAGCGCGGGCGGCGGCGAGCCGCGGCCATCGGGTCGAGGTGTGGGAAAAGTCAGCGACGGTCGGGGGGCAGATTCCGCTGGCGATCGCCGCTCCCGATAAACTCGAGGTCGAGCCGGTCTGGACCTACCGCTGGGAACAAGTCAAGGCGCTCGGAGTGCCGGTGCGTACTTCCACCACGGCAACAGTCAAGGCCATCAAGGCGTTCGCGCCCGACTTCGTCGTGGTTGCCACGGGTGCAAGACCGCGTCCGTGCCCGTTCGATATTTCCGGTCTCGACGCCGCAGTGCGCGTCTTGCACGCGTGGGAGGTGCTGCGCGACCCGGCGCAGATTGCGTCCGCGGCGGCAGTCACGATCATCGGCGGGGGCATGGTGGGCGTGGAAACTGCCGATCTGCTGACGCTGCAGGGCGTACGCTGTACCATCATCGAGGCGCTCGATACTGTCGCCGGCGGCATGGCGCGCAACAATCGCATGGAACTCCTGGACCGCCTGGTCGCGCGGGACACCGGGATTCTTATTGGCGTTACGGTGGAAAAAGCGCGCGGCACCAGCCTTGAACTTCGCGCGGCGGACGGAAGTTCCCGCAGCATTGCCATCGGAGACTGCCTGGTGAATGCGACCGGCCCCGAACCCGATCGCGACGTTGTGCCGTTGCTCGAGGAGGCGGGGGTTGAATACGCGCTCGCGGGCGATTGCTACCGGCCGGGAGATTTTCTTTCGTGCCTGCGCGACGCATGGATGGTGGCGCTGAGCGTCGACCATCGTTTCCGCAACGCTGGCGCCAGCGGCGTACACGCGCCGTGAAGCCAATATTGAGTATTACGTAATTGGATAACAGTTTTGCAGTCGATCGCCCCCTCACCCCAGCCCTCTCCCCCGGAAACGGGGGAGAGGGAGACTTCCCCCTCTCCCGCCTGGGCGGGAGAGGGCCGGGGTGAGGGTGGGGCTGTTACCCGGTTACGCAAATCTCAATAGGATCGGAGACCGACATGAACCAAGCGAACTACGAAATATTTGCCGTCAAGTATGCAACCCGCGAAGCCAGGCGCGGCGATCACTTTGTCGGCGGCGATCCGCACGATGCGCCGATGCCGATGGACTACTTCGTGTGGGTGGTCCGCAATCCGGAGCGGCTGTTCGTGGTCGACACCGGATTCACGCGGGAGATGGCCGCGAAGCGCAAGCGCACTTTTTTGCGCAGTCCCGCGCAAGGTCTTGCTTTGCTCGGTGTGCAGGCGTCGGAGGTGAAAGAGGTCATCCTGACGCACCTGCACTACGATCACGTGGGAACGTTCCACGATTTTCCGCAGGCGAGATTTCACCTGCAGGACGACGAGATGAACTACGTGACCGGACGCCATATGCGGCACGGCCGCTTCAACCACGGCTACGAGGTCGAGGATGTCGTGGGAATGGTGCGGCTGGTATTCAAGGACCGGGTCAATTTCCATGACGGCTCGGCCGAACTCGCGCCGGGTATCAGCCTGCACCGGATCGGCGGGCATACCGCGGGCATGCAATGCGTGCGCGTTGCGACCGCGCGGGGATGGGTGGTGCTGGCCTCCGACGCCAGCCACTACTACGAGCATATGGAAGCCGGCCGTTGCTTTCCCACTACCTTCCATCTTGGCGAGGTGCTGGAGGGCTACGACACGCTGCGCCGTCTTGCCGATAGCCCTCAACACATCATTCCCGGGCACGACCCGCTCGTGATGCAGCGGTATCCCGCGCCTTCCAAGGATCTCGAGGGAATCGTTGTCAGGCTGGATGTGATGCCCAAGCCGGCGTAGCCGGAACCAAAATAATATCCGACGCGGACTCCCGCGGATTTCCGCAGCTCACTGGACGCGGATGTTGGCTTTGCGGACGATCGCGCCGAAGCGCTCGCGCTCGCGCTGCTGCAGCGCCGCGAACTCCTCGGGCGAGGCCGTGACCGGCTCGGCCCCGATGCCGGCGAGCACGGCGCGCACTTCCGCGCTTTGCATGACGCGGCCCATCTCGCGGTTGAGGCGCGCGACGATCTCGCGCGGCGTCCCCGCCGGCGCGTAGACGCCCTGCACGAACTCCACAGTTACGTCCGCTCCCGCCTCGGCCATGGTCGGCGTGTCGGGGAACATCCGCGAGCGTGTGGCGCGCACCACCGCGAGCAGGCGCAGTTTATTGGCCTTGATATGCGGGATCACCGGGGCCGTGTCGAACATGAAATCGACCCGGTCGCCGAGCAGGTCGGTGATCGCCAGCGCCGCGCCCTTGTAAGGCACGTGGGTCGCCTTGATTTTAGCCTCGTGCGCCAGCATTTCGCCGGCGATGTGCAGCCCGCTGCCAATACCCGAGGAGCCGTAGCTCAGTTTCCCCGGGTTGGCCCGGGCGTACGCGATCAGCTCGGCGAGACTGTGCACCGGCAAGCTCGGACGCACCACCAGAAGCAGTGTGGTGAGCATCGTCGGGGCGACCGGCAGCAAGTCCCTCGCCACATCGACGCTGAGCTTGTACAGATGCGGGCCGATGACGATGGCGCCGGAAGCCGACTTGAGCAGCGTGTAGCCGTCGGGAGCGGACTTGGCCACCATCTCGAGACCGATGCGCCGTCGGAGGGCGGAGCAGGGGTGCCCCTTCAGGGGATGCGACCCCGGAGACGGATGCTGTGCCCGCGGTAAATCCAACGGCGCGCATCCCGACTCGCGGACGTTCACATCCCGCAAGCGGGAACCCTGCTCACTGCTCGCGGGCGCCCGCCCGCGCCGGCGCGGTTGTCGATGACTATCGATTGGCCCAGCGCCTCACTCAGCCGCGGCGCGAAGGCACGAGCGACCACGTCGGTAGCGCCACCGGGGGGAAAGTTGACGACCAGTCGAATCGACTTGACGGGCCACGACTGGGCCCCGGCGAGCGACGCGAACGCGAATGCAGCGGCAGCAGCAGCGGCGATCAGACAACGGGCGAGTGGTTGCATGGTTCCTCCTTGCGTGTCGCGGGGATGCTCGCCTGCAATCGTAACTCATTTCTCGTTCAGCCAATCACGGTAACGACGATCCTGCGCGGTTGCGATCCCGTGCGGTGCTCCCAAAGATAAATTCCCTGCCACGTCCCGAGCAGCAGTTCCCCGTTGCCGACCGGCACGGTCACCGAACTTCCGGTGAGCACGCTGCGCGCATGCGCGGCCATGTCGTCGTCGCCCTCGGTGTCGTGCCGGTAGGCCGGATCGCCGTCCGGAACCCAGCGCTTCGCCAGCGTTTCGAGATCGTGGCGAACGGCCGGGTCGGCGTTCTCCGTGATCATCACCGAGCAACTCGTATGCTGGACAAAGACCTGCGCGATACCCGTTGCGATTCCCGAAGCGCGAACGAGGCGCGCGACATCGGCGGTGATCTCGGTCGTGCCGCGGCCACGGGTCCGAATATCAAAGGTCTGCTGGTAAATCAAGTCTGCTCTTTTCTCCGTCAAGGCATTCATGATAGCCGACTGGCGAACCCTGTGTGCAGTTGCTCCGGTGCTGGCAGTCGCCGCCGGCAAGATCGGCGCAACGCGTCAACGGCATATTTACTTCAATCAAAAACCGAGCGCGTCGAGCAGCTTGAAATATGTGATCGCCGCCTGCTTGGCGGGAACGCGTAAGAAATGGAACGGAATCGGCTCGAAGCGCCCCTTCGTCAATGGACCGGCGGCGACCGGTTCGCCGCACGCATACTGCGCGAGGACGTG
>JACPTJ010000290.1 GCA_016192835.1 Betaproteobacteria bacterium | reverse complement strand
GTGGTGCCGCTGGTGATCACCAGCTCGCTGCTGTTTTTCGCCGGCATGTCGTTCGCCTACTTCCTGGTATTTCCGGTGGTGTTCGGTTTCATGGCCTCGATCGCGCCGGAAGGCGTGGCATGGATGACCGACATCGAAAAATATCTTTCCTTCGTGCTCACCATGTTTATCGCGTTCGGCATCACGTTCGAAGTCCCGGTCGCGGTGGTATTGCTGGTGAAAATGGGCGCGATCAGCATTGCCAAACTGAAGGAAATCCGCCCGTACGTCGTCGTCGGTGCGTTCGTGGTCGCCGCTGTTTTCACGCCCCCCGACGTGGTGTCGCAGTTGATGCTCGCGTTTCCGCTGTGGGTGCTCTACGAGCTCGGGATTGCGGCCGCCGCCCTGATGATCAAGCCGCAGCCGGGGAATGACGTTGAACGTTGAACGTTGTACGTGGTTCGTGATTCGAACCACGAACCACGAACCACGTACAACGAACCACGGTCTTATTTGTCGCTGCGCGCCGGCTTCGGCCGCGTGCCGACGTTAACCTTGAACTCGATCTCTTCGTTGGCGCGCACGACTTTGAGCGGCGCCACGGTGCCCGGCTTGAGCGCAGCAATCAGATTGAGCGTGCTCGCGTAATCGGTCACCGGTTTGTTGTTGACGGCGACCAGGACGTCCCCGGCTCTCAGCCCGGCCTGCTGGGCCGGGCTGCGGGGCACGACATCGGTGATCAGAGCACCGTTCACCTTCGGCAGGTTGAGTGCCTTGGCGAGCTCGGGAGTCATGTCCTGCACGCCGATGCCGACCCAGCCGCGCGTGACCGCGCCGGTCGCGATGATTTGCTCCATCACCTGCTTGGCGAGGCTCGACGGGATCGCGAAGCCGATTCCCTGCGAACCGCCGCTGCGGGAGTAAATCGCGGTGTTGATGCCGAGCAGGTTGCCGGCGCTGTCCACCAGCGCGCCGCCGGAGTTGCCGGGATTGATCGCGGCATCGGTCTGAATGAAGTTCTCGAACGTGTTGATTCCGAGCTGGCTGCGGCTGAGCGCGCTGATGATGCCGAGCGTCACCGTTTGGCCGACGCCGAACGGATTGCCGATCGCGAGCACGACGTCGCCGATGCGCGCCTGATCCGACTGCGCGAAAGTGGCCACCGGCAGTTTCTTGAGATCGATCCTGAGCACCGCAAGGTCGGTTTCGGGGTCGGTGCCGATAAGGCTTGCCTTGGCACGGCGCGTGTCGGCGAGCGCAACCTCGATTTCATCGGCCGCCTCCACCACGTGGTGGTTGGTGAGTATGTAGCCCCTGTCGCTGACGAGCACGCCCGAGCCCAGGCTCGAGCTGCGCCGTTTTTGCGCGTTGAACTGATCGCCGAAGAAATGGCGGAATACCGGATCGTCCATGAAAGGATGACGCGGCAAGTTGATTTCCTTGCTGGTGTAGATATTGACCACGGTCGGCATCGCTTTGGTGGCGGCGTCGCTGAACGACGTCATTCTGCGCAACGGCGTCTCGACTGCAGCTTCCCGGGTGGTGACGACCTCGACGTTAGTCCGCGCTCTCCACGACAGCAGATCGGGACGCAGCGTGGATACCACGAACAGGATGCCGAGGCAGACCGTGGTGGTCTGCGCGAAGATGAGCCAAAGTCTGCGCATAGGATGCTGGAGCGGTTGGAAGGAGAGTCGCTTGCGGGATTATTGCCCAAATTCCAGCCTAATACCATGACGCACAAGGTTTTTTTCACATTTTGCTTAAGTTTTTGCGCGCCTTTCGCTAAAATAACGATTTTTTTCCAATCGCCAGCGGGGAATTTCCATGTCCGATCAGCAAGTCGATAAGGGGAAACGGTGTTTTCTGGTTGCTGCAACCAGCGTGGTGGGCGGTGTCGCAGCCGGGGCCGCGGCAGTACCGTTTATCGGCAGCATGCTGCCATCGGAGCGCGCCAAGGCCGCAGGCGCGCCGGTCGAAATCGACATCAGCACGCTCGCTCCCGGCGACAAGGTGACAGCGGAATGGCGCGGCCAGCCGGTGTGGGTCGTGCGTCGCACCAAGGAAATGCTCGAAACGCTGCCCAAGCTGGACAGCGTGGTCGCCGACCCCAAAAGCGAGCGCAAGAAGGATGAGTTGACGCCCAAGTACGCGCGCAACGAGCATCGCTCGATCAAGCCCGAATACCTGGTGGTGGTCGGCATTTGCACGCATCTTGGCTGCGCACCGGTCGACAAGCTCAAGGCCGGACCCGAGCCGTTCGAGGCCAACTGGGAGGGCGGATTCTACTGCCCGTGCCACGGTTCGCTGTTTGATCTCGCGGGCCGCGTCTACAAGAACAAGCCGGCGCCCGACAATCTCAAGATCCCGCCGCACAAGTACTTAAGTGACGGCAGGATCCTGATTGGCGTCGACACCGAGGGAGCGTAAGCATGGCCGCTGCCGAAAAACAACCCGTCACCGGCGCAGGCCCGTTCAACGGCGTGCTGACCTGGATCGACCAGCGCTTTCCGCTGGTGTCGAGCTGGAAGGAACACCTGGCCGAGTATTACGCGCCGAAGAATTTCAATTTCTGGTATTACTTCGGCTCGCTCGCGCTGCTGGTGCTGGTGATGCAGCTCGTTTCCGGCATTTTTCTCACCATGTTCTACAAGCCCGATGCGGCGCAGGCGTTCGCCTCGGTCGAGTACATCATGCGCGACGTGTGGGGCGGCTGGATCATCCGCTACCTGCACTCGACCGGCGCATCGATGTTCTTTCTCGTCGTCTACCTGCACATGTTCCGCGGGCTGCTCTACGGCTCGTATCGCAAGCCGCGCGAGCTGATCTGGATCGTCGGCATGTTGATTTTCCTGGGCCTGATGGCCGAGGCGTTTTTCGGCTACCTGCTGCCGTGGGGCCAGATGTCGTACTGGGGCGCGCAGG
>JACPTJ010000240.1 GCA_016192835.1 Betaproteobacteria bacterium | reverse complement strand
TCGCCGATCTGATAACGTTGAAACCCGCTCAACACGGCTACGGCTGGCAACGCGCGCCGCGGCATCGTATGATTTGACCGCCAGATGACGAATTCGTAGATGGTGGATGGAGGCGGAGCTGTTCCCGCCGGAATCCACCGCATTCGTTCTGGTGGATTGCGCTTCGCTCCATCCACCCTACGCTGAAAAGTTATTTGCAATAGGACAGTTCGATGCCCGACTCGCCTGATGATGCCGCGCCGGTTGACCGCACTGAACTGGCGGAGATTTCGGGCGGAGACCGGTCGATCGAGCAGCAGATGCTGGCCGTTTTCCGTCGCGCCAACGATGCGGACGTTGCCGCGCTCAGGCAAGCCTTGGCGAAGCGGGACGTGGCTGCCGTGAAACGCTGCTCGCACCGGATCAAAGGTGCGGGCAGAATGGTGGGTGCCAAGGCGCTGGCGGGTATCTGCGAAAAGATCGAGCAGGCGGGACATGCCGGCGACTGGAACGCCGTCGCAGCGCAGGGCGTAGCGCTGGATCGCGAGCTCGACCGGGTTTACGCCTGCCTCGGAACGCTTGCGTAACCAGTAAGGTTGATGCGAGGCGCCATGAAGATTGCAGACCTTCATTTCCTGGTAGCCGAAGATCACGATTTCCAGCGCAAGATGCTTGCGGGCATGTTGGTACGTCTCGGGGCGCAGCACATCATTGAAGCCGCCGATGGCCGCGCGGCGTTCGAGGTGATGCAAGTACTTACCCAGCCGATCGACATCATCATTTGCGATCTGGACATGCCCGGGATGGACGGCATGGAATTCATCCGGCTGATCGGCGAAGCGGGCGTGCCGGTGTCGATGATACTGTCGAGCTCGCACGACCGCTCGTTGATCGCTTCGGTCGGAACCATGACCAAGGCTTACGGAATCAATCTGCTGGGCACGATCGAAAAGCCCGCCACGGTACAGAAACTCGAGACACTGATCAAGCTGCACCAGCCATTCGTCGCGGCGGAGCCCCGGCCTGCCCGGGTTGCTTTCAGCGAGGCGGAAATCTCGGAAGCGCTTGCCGCCGGGCAGTTCGAGGCGTTTTTCCAGCCGAAGGTCGAGCTCGCGACCGCCACCGTGACCGGGGCCGAAGCGCTTGCGTACTGGCGCCACCCCAGGCACGGCATCGTGAGTCCGTACGCGTTCGTCCCCGCGCTGGAAGCGAACGGGCGGATCGATGAGCTTACCTGGATCATGCTCGAAAAATCAGCGGCCGCGTGCCGTGAGTGGCGCCGGGACGGACTCGGCATAACGGTCTCGGTCAACCTGTCGCTGGGTTCGCTTACCGGTGTTGGCCTTGCCGAGCGCATTACCGAGCGGGTGCGGGCGCAGCGACTCGAGCCCGGGCAGATGATACTCGAGGTCACGGAAACCATCGCCATGACCCATCTGGCGCGCGCACTGGAGAACCTTGCGCGTCTGCGGATCAAGGGGTTCGGATTGTCGATCGACGATTACGGTACCGGTTATTCCTCGATGCAGCATTTGTTGCACATCCCGTTCACTGAACTCAAGATCGACCAGTCGTTCGTGGTGAACGCGATCGAAAAGGACTCCTGCCGGGTGTTCCTCGAGTCCAGCCTCGACATCGCGAGAAAGCTCGGACTGAAGGCGGTTGCCGAGGGGGTCGAAACGCGTGCGGTATGGGACTTGCTCCGAAGCCTCGGTTGCGATGTCGCGCAAGGCTATTTCATTGCGAGGCCCATGGAGGCGGCGCAAATTCCTGATTGGGCGGCTGAATGGACCCCGCCCGACTGAACGTTACGTAACCGGCTGACGGTCCGGTTTCGCCCTATGCCCCCGCGCTGTGGGCGTAGCCCCATCTGTTACAATTCTCTCCTTGGTACGTTGTTTTTTGCCGGCTTGCGGAAACTCGGAGACCCGTTGATGAAGATACTCCCAAGTGTGATCGCCATCGTCTTGATGATGGTTGCCACCCACGTTGCAGCGCAAAGCTTCAAGATCGGTTACGTCAACGGCTTTCGCCTCGAGAAAGAATCGCCGCTGGCGGGGCCGGAGATCGAGCAGATGAAAAAGGAATTCGCTCCGCGCGAGCAGCAGTTGCAGGATTTGCAGAAACAGGGGCTGCAATTGCAGGGCGAACTCGAGAAGGAGGCCCTGACGATAAATCCTGCCGACAAACAGGCCAAGGAAAAGCGCCTCGCAGCGCTGGCGCAGCAATTCGAGAAACTCCAGCGCAGCGTGGGAGAAGACCTGCAGGTGCGCAAGAACGAAGCGCGCGCGCGCTTTTTGGCCGAGACCAACGCGATCATCAAGGCCATTGCCGAAGCGGGGAATTATGATCTGATCCTGGAGCAGGCGGTCTACAGCAACTCCCAGCTCGACATCACGGACCAAGTGCTGAAGGAAATGGCGAAACGGGCGGCATCTGCGGCCGGCCGCGGCAAGTAACCCGATCCCAAGCCAAGCGGATGACGACATTCAGGGCTGCATGCGTGCAGCTCAACTCCGGCAACGACCTGACCGCGAATCTGCGCGCAGCGGGCAGCGGCGTGCGTGCAGCGGCGGAGCAGGGCGCGCAACTCATCATGCTGCCCGAGTACGCCGCGCTGCTGGACGGCAGCGGCCGCGTGATGCGCGATAACTCTTACCCCGAGGACCAGCATCCCGCGCTGCCAGCGTTTCAAGCGCTGGCGCAGGAAACCCGTGCCTGGCTGCTGCCCGGTTCGATCACGGTGGAAATAGAAGGCGACGGCGCGCGCATGGCGAACCGCTCGTACCTGCTGTCACCGGACGGCGCTATCGTTGCGCGTTACGACAAGATCCACATGTTCGACGCCATTTTGCCGAGCGGCAAAGTGATACGCGAGTCGAGCGCGTACCGGCCCGGCGCGCAGGCCGTGGTGGCCGATCTGCCGTGGGGGCCGCTCGGCATGACGGTTTGCTACGATCTGCGTTTTCCCCAGCTCTACCGCGCGTTGGCGAAGGCCGGCGCGATATTCATGGCCGTCCCATCGTCCTTCCAGCGCGAAACCGGAGTCGCGCATTGGCACACGTTGCTGCGGGCGCGTGCGATTGAAAACCTGAGCTACGTGTTTGCGCCGGCGATGTGCGGCGATCACCCCGGCAACCGGTCGACTTACGGCCACTCGCTGATCGTCGATCCGTGGGGAAAGATCGTGGCCGAACTCGGCACCGAGCCCGGGGTCGCAATCGCCGATATCGACGTGACCGAAGTGGCGCGCGTTCGCCGCATGCTGCCGGCGCTCGAGCACGACCGCGACTACGCGGCGCCGCGGACCGGCACCGGCGGGCCGGGCTGAGTATCGTCGTGCCATGGTGCGCGATTCGTGGCAGCCGCCAAGCCCGCAGCGCAAGCAGAGTTCCCATCGTACTTTCGGTCCTGACGCATGCACATCCTGCTGAGTAACGACGACGGTTACTTTGCGCCCGGCCTCGCAATTCTGGCCGAAACGCTCGCTCCCCTGGCGAAAGTCACCGTGGTCGCGCCGGAGCGCGACCGCAGCGGCGCCAGCAATTCGTTGACGCTCGACCGGCCGCTCACCGTACGCCGCGCCAGCAACGGCTTTTTCTACGTCAATGGCACGCCCACTGACTGCGTGCATCTCGCCGTGACCGGCCTGCTTGACGAGCTGCCCGATATCGTGATCTCGGGGGTGAATGACGGCGCGAACATGGGGGACGACACGATCTATTCCGGCACGGTGGCCGCCGCGACTGAGGGCTTCCTGCTCGGCATCCCGTCGCTGGCGGTGTCGCTGGTGGCGGGCGGCGGGGATCATTTCGTGACCGCCGCGCGCGTTGCAGCCGATATGGTGCAGCGCTTCGCGCGCACGCCGCTCGGCCAGTCGGCACTGTTCAACATCAACGTACCGGACGTGCCGTACGAAAAATTGCGGGGGCTGGAGATCACGCGGCTCGGCAGGCGCCACAAGGCCGAGCCGGTGGTGAAGTCGATCACACCGCGCGGCGAACAGGTTTATTGGGTCGGCGCGGCCGGCAGCGCGCAGGACGCAGGCGAGGGCACTGATTTCAACGCCGTTGCGCGCACGTCGGTTTCGGTGACGCCGCTGCAGGTCGACCTCACCCAGTTTTCGCAATTGCCCATGCTCAGGAACTGGCTCGCATGAGCTCGCGTCTTTCCGGCATCGGCATGACCTCGCAGCGCACCCGGCAGCGCATGATCGAGCGCCTGCGCAAGCAGGGTATCGTCGACGAAGCGGTGCTCAACGTGATGAACGAGATTCCGCGTCACATTTTCGTCGAGGAAGCGCTGGCGAGCCGCGCCTATGAAGACTTTGCGCTGCCGCTCGGTTTCGGACAGACCATTTCGCAGCCGTACATTGTGGCGCGCATGACCGAGTTGCTGATCGCGGGCAAGCTGCCCGGCAAGGTGCTCGAGATCGGCACGGGCTGCGGCTACCAGACCGCGATACTGGCAAAGCTCGCCACGGAGGTTTATTCGGTCGAGCGCCTGCTGCCGGTGCTCGCCAAAGCGCGCAAGAACCTGCGCGAATTGCGCATCACCAACATCCGCCTCAAGCATGCCGATGGCCATACCGGCATACCCGAGGCAGCACCGTTCGATGCGATTCTCGTCACCGCAGCGGCAACGCATGTGCCCGACGCGCTGAAAGCGCAGCTGGCGGTGGGGGGTAGAATGGTGGTGCCGATGGGGACGCGCGAACAGCATCTGTGCGTGATCGAGCGTGCTGCCCGCGGCTACACCGAGTCCAAGCTGGATGCGGTCAAATTTGTGCCGATGCTGTCGGGATTGAGCTGATGAAGGTCCGGTTGCAGCGATTTCGCGGCGTATTGGCAGCAGTGCTGGCGCTGCTGCTGGCCTACGGCTGCGCGTCGACGCCGCGTCAGGCGCCGGTCATCGAGCGCAAGCCCGCCGTGGCCAGGCCTGCGGTCAAGCCGTCACCGCCGGCGGCGCGTGAAGCGGATTCGCGCCCCGACTATTACACCGTCAGGAAGGGCGATACGCTCTACACCATCGCGCTCGACCATGGGCTCGATTACCGGGAGCTGGTCGAGTGGAACAACATCACCAATCCCAACGTGATCCGCGTCGGCCAGCGGCTGCGGCTGAAGGCACCCGTGCGCTTAAGACTGCGCCGGAAGTAGGAGGCACGCCGGTCGGCAGTGCGCCACCTGTCGCCTCGGGCGATGCGGTCAAGTCGCAGCCGAAAGCGGTCAAAGTGCCGTATTCCGATCAGGCGCTGGCGCAGTTATCAGGCGCGCAGGCCAAGCCGGCGGAAACAGTGGTCGCCAGACTCGAGCCGCGTCCCGCAGAGAAACCCGCGGCGAGCGAGGAGGACGAGGAAAAAGTCGATTGGGGCTGGCCGGCGGGCGGCAAACTGCTCAGCGCTTTCAACGAATCCACCAATCTCAAGGGCATCGGTATCGCCGGCAAGCCGGGGCAGCCGGTCATCGCCAGCGCGCCGGGCAAGGTGCTCTACAGCGGCGACGGCATACGCGGCTACGGCAAGCTGGTGATCATCAAGCACAACAAGGCGTATTTGAGCGTGTATGCCCACAACAGCCAGCTGCTGGTGAAGGAAGGCCAAAGCGTGGTCAAAGGGCAGAGAATCGCCGAAATGGGCAACACCGATTCCGCACAGATCAAGCTGCATTTCGAGATCCGGCGCTTCGGCAAGCCGGTCGATCCGATCAAGCTGCTGCCGCCTGAACCGCCGGCGTGAGCGGCTGCGTCGCGAAAAGACCAGCCGCCGCTGTAGGGCGCGGATTCATCGCGCCGAACGCGCCGAATGATCTCCGCCGGATCGACGGCGCGATGAATCCGCGCCCTACCTATATCCTCGGCATGACGGCTATAGGACTTGATCAGAGCTTTCCTAAGGACTGAACCCGGCGACTTCACGCTTCAGTTGCAGTGCATCCGAAGTGCGCGCGGCCTCGCCATAGCGCAGACGGATGTAGATCTCGCTGATCGAGCCGATCGATGACGCAAGTGCCGGGCGCGCAGCGGCTGCGCGTTTGCGAAACGCGTCCGGCCCTTCGCTCGGGTGCCGCTTCACGCCGCACCTCGCGAGCCGCTCGCAAAAACGCAGGTAGGCGGCCGTCACGGGATCCGGGCGGGAAGCGCGCAGCTTTTGCAGCATCAGAGCCGCGAGCACCAGCGTGATCGCGCCGGTCGCGATAAACATCACTGTCGCGAGGCTACGCCACGTTGCATCGTCAATGCCCACGCGCCGCATCAACTGGCGCTGGCGATCCTGCGTGTAGCCAAGCACTGCCTGGTTCCAGGAATTTGCGGCCGAATCCCAGGCCATCCGCGCGCGCCGCAACCATGGGTACACGCCGCGCATCATGAACGGCAGCGTTTCGGCCTGCGGCACGGCGGCCGCCACGCCGGCTTCGACCCGCGCGGGCGATACCGCTGCCGTGGGGTCGACGCGCACCCAGCCGTCGTTTTGCAACCACACTTCGACCCAGGCGTGCGCGTCGGCCTGGCGCACTGTCATGTAATTGCCGATCGTATTGAGTTCGCCGCCCTGGTATCCGGTGACGATGCGCGCGGGAATTCCGCTCGCGCGCATCAGCACCGCAAAGGAAGATGCAAAATGCTCGCAGAAACCGGCGCGCGTCGAGAACAGGAATTCATCGACCGGGTTTTCGCGCGGCAGCAGCGGGGGCGTGGTGGTGTAGTAGAAGTTCTGGCGGCGGAACATGCCGAGCACCGCCGCGATGTAGGCGCGCTCGTCGCCGGCCGTTTTGCGCATTTGGCTGGCGAGCTCGCGGCTGCGCGGATTGGCGTTGGCGGGCAGCGCGAGCGCACGCCTGAGTTCGCGGCGTCCGAGCTCGGCGTTGTCCCGGTAATTCAGATGCGACGCCATGTCGTAGCGCACGCGGTTGTTGACCGCGGTCTGATGCAACAACTGGAAGTCATTGCTCATGGTACTGAGAGGCGGCACGCGCGACGGCAGGTCGAGTGCGAACAGCCAGCGCCGGTTGTGCGGCTCCACGGTCACGGTGTACTCGACCGGATCGTCGAGCCCCTGGTATTCCCGCGGCGCCATGTAGAGCACCCGCGGGGCTGTCCACCGGTAACCGTCGAAATCCCACAGCACCGGTCCGCGCCAGTAGAGGCGATTGGCCTGCGGTATCTGCGCATCGAAGCTGACGCGGAACGCAATCGCGTCTGAGAGCAGCAGCCGGCTGACGCTGCCGGGCGTCATTTCATCGGAAAGGCCGGTGATTCCCGCGTAGGCGTCCTGCGGCAGGCTCCACATCGGGCCCTGCACGCGCGGAAACAGCACGAACAGCACCAGCATCAGCGGTGCCGACTGCACGAGCATCGTGCCCGCGCTGCGCAGTTGATACCAGTAACCGGGCTGCCGGCCGCGAAACTGGAAGCCGATCATGGTTGCGGTGATGATCCACACCGCGCCCAGCAGGTAGAGCGCGGTCGGGATGCTTTGCGAGTACAGAAAGTTGGTGATGACCAGAAAGTAGCAGATGAAAATGAGGATCATCGCGTCGCGCAGCGTCGCCATTTCGAGCAGCTTCAGCGCAAGCATGATGACCAGCAGCGCAACGCCCGCATCGCGGCCGAGGATCCTGCCATAGCTGATGTAAATGCCTGCCAGCCCGCCCGCCGCGATCGGCAGCAGCAGCCATTTACGCGGCAGGTGCAGGCCATGCAACGTGATGTAGAGCCGCCATGCGAGCAGCATTGCCGCGAGCAGCGTGATCCACCACGGTATCCGTTCGGCATGGGGTGCCGCGACCATGATCACCGCGACCAGCAGCCAGCCGATGTGGCGCGGATGCAGTCGTTCGGCAGCGGGCGCCATGCTGATCTCAGTCGGGCTGAAACAAGGCCAGCGCTTCGAGGCAACGGTCGTGCTGCGCGTTGCCCGGCGCCGGCGGCAAACTGACTCCAGGCAGCCGCAAACCGAAGCTCAGGCCGGCGGTATGGGCGTCGATTACCCAGCGCGCGAGCCGCGATAACCTGCCTTCGACACCGAGCGCGGCCGGTGTTGCCTGCCAATCGAGCCACAATTCGGTGTCGGCGCGGCCGCTGAATTGTTTGGTGAGCAGTCCCTGGCCGCGCGCCGCCGCTTTCCATGCGATGTGCCGCGGCGAATCTCCGGGATGGTAGGAGCGCAGCCCGGAAAAATCCTCCTGTCCCGATCCATACGCGATGCCCTGCCCGGCGTGCGGCGCCGGCAGGGGCAGCGTGACGTGGGCCGCTTCCGGGCGCGGGTAGACCAGACAGCTCACGTCGGGCTCGACGTAGGCCCAGGCGTAACACAGGCCCAGCGGATAGCGGGTGAACAAGGTAAGTCGACCGGGCTTCAGTATGCCGCGCCGGGGCGCCGGCACGGCCACGCTGATGGTGGCGGCCTCGTGCGCGGCCACGTCGGCGAAGATCACATCTTCGCCGTTGCGCGTGGCACCGATGCTGAAGCGGTCGAGCGCGCCGGGGTTGTCGATCACCAGCATGAATTGCGCGTGATCGCCGGCGTACACGTGCTGCACGCGCCCCGGCGATATTCTGAGCGCGGCGAGATTGCGGAACGTGTGCAGTATCGAGTTGACGCCGAGCGCGGCGAGCAGAAACGTCAGCACGAAACCGAGGCTCAAGTCGTAATTGACCGATCCGGCCAGCATCAGCGCCAGCGCAGCGACGTAAGTCATACCGTGCCGCGAGGGCAGGATGAAAATGCGCCGCTGCACCAGCACGATGCTGCCCGCTTCAGCGCCGCGCAGCTGGAACAGCCAGCCGGCGAAGCGGTTTTTCAGTGCGAGTAACATCTGAGAGGCGGTAACTGGTGATTCGTGATTATTGAGAATCGTGAAAGTGGATAACAGACTTTCCCCTCACCCTAGCTCTCCCCGCACGCGGGGCGAGGGGATACTCCCTCTCCCGCCTGGGCGGGAGAGGGTTGGGGTGAGGGTGGGGCGTCGGCCAATGCGGTTATTCATGGGTGTCAGGCACTTTTACCATCATCAATAATAAAAGCAGATTTGCCCAGTCACCAATCACCAGTTACGGCTTTTAACACCAATCACTAATCACCAGTCACCAATCACGGAATTGGAACTGCCTCGATCAATTGCTCCGCGACCGCGGCGCCGCTGATGCGCGTGTTGTCGCGCGCGACGTAAAGCCGGTGGCCAACCACGCCGGGAACGATCGCCTGCACATCCTCGGGCAGCACCTGCTTGCGGCCATCCATCATGGCCCACGCTCGCGCCGCGTTGAGCAGCGCGAGCGCCGCGCGCGGCGACAGCCCGTTGACATAGTCGGGCGACTTGCGGCTGAAATCGACCAGCGCCTGCAGATAATCGAGCAGCGCGCCCGAGGCGTGTACTTCGCGCACGGTGCGCTGCAAAGCCACCAGGTCCTCGGGTTGCATGCACGGTGTGAGCTGGGGCAGCAGCTCGCGGCGGTCGACTCCCTGCAGCAGCGCGCGTTCGGCGGCGGCATCGGGATAGCCGAGCTCGATGCGCATCAGGAAGCGGTCAAGCTGCGATTCGGGAAGCGGAAACGTACCGATCTGGTGCGATGGGTTCTGCGTTGCAATCACGAAAAACGGCTCCGGCAGCGGCCGCGTTTCACCTTCTGCGGTGACCTGATGTTCCTCCATGGCCTCCAGCAGCGCACTCTGGGTCTTGGGGGTGGCGCGATTGACTTCGTCCGCGAGTATCACCTGCGCGAAGATCGGACCGGGATGAAAGCGGAATGCGCTCGCTTCGCGATCGAAGATCGACACGCCGAGGATGTCGGCGGGCAACAGGTCGCTCGTGAACTGGATGCGCTGAAACTGCAGACCGAGCGATAGCGCCAGCGTGTGGGCAAGCATGGTCTTGCCGACGCCGGGAATGTCTTCGATCAGCAGATGGCCGCGCGCGAGCAGGCACGTAATGGCAAGCCGGATCTGGCGCTGCTTGCCGAGGATCACCGTGCCGACCTGGCGCACGACGGCGTCGAGTTGTTGGTTCATACGCGGGTAATTGTAACTTGCGGTGCGGGGGATGGGGGATAATGGGATTTTCCCGGCGGGACCGAAGTCAAGGAGAACACTGCCTGAGCACCGCTTTCATCACGCATCCCGATTGCCTGTTGCATGACATGGGCGCAGGACATCCGGAATCGCCGGACCGGCTGCAGGCGATAGGCGACCAGCTGCTCGCCTCGGGACTGGGCAACTGCCTGCTGCACGTCGATGCGCCGCTCGCGTCGCGCGAGCACCTCGAGCGCGTGCACGATCCGCGCTATGTGAACGCCATTGAACGCTCGTCGCCGCGCCACGGATCGATCCACCTCGATCCCGATACGGCTATGAATCCGCATACCCTGAACGCAGCGTTGCGCGCGGCCGGCGCCGCGGTGCGTGCGACCGACATGGTGATCGGAGGCGAGGCGGAGAATGCGTTCTGCAGCGTCCGGCCGCCCGGGCACCACGCCGAGCGGGCGCGTGCGATGGGGTTCTGCATCTTCAATAACGTCGCGGTCGCGGCCGCGCACGCACTCGAGCACCACCAGCTTGCGCGGGTCGCGATCGCCGATTTCGACGTGCATCACGGCAACGGCACCGAAAACATCTTCTGCGACGACGCACGCGTGCTGATGGTGTCGACGTTCCAGCATCCGTTTTATCCGTACAGCGGCATCGCAGGCCGCTCGGAGCGCATGGTGAATATTCCCCTTGCCGCCGGCAGCGGCGGCAGGGGGTTCCGGGAAGCCGTGGTGACGCACTGGCTGCCTGCGCTCGCGCGGTTCGAGCCCGAGATGGTGTTTATCTCCGCGGGGTTCGACGCGCACCGTGACGACGATATGGCGATGCTGCAACTGGCGGATGCCGACTATGTCTGGGTCACGCAGCAGATCAAGGCGCTCGCTGACCGGTATGCCCGCGGCCGTATCGTGTCGCTGCTCGAAGGCGGTTACGAACTGCACGCACTGGGCCGCTGCGTGGTCGCCCACCTCAGGGTGCTGAGCGGGCTTTGAGACCAAAGCCGCGCTGCTGAATTTTCGGTGTAGGGTGCGCTTGCGCACCGATTGCCGGATGGTGCGCAAGCGCACCCTACACCAATTGCGATTCGCCGTGGCTTGCCGCTGGGATAGGCGCAGGGCATGCGGAGCAACTTTATTCAGCCGAGCAGGATCGCGATCGCCACGTTGCGGCCTTCGGCAGCCAGAATGTTGTAGGTGCGGCACGCGGCGTTGGTATCCATCACTTCCAGTCCGACGCGCGCCGCGGTCAGGCAACGCGAGAGCGCGGGGGACGGAAAGCGCAGCATCGCGCCGGTGCCGAGCAACACGATCTCCGGTTTGAGAGCGAGCAGGAATTCGAAATGGCTTGCCGCCAGATGCTCGAAGTGCGACGCGGGCCAGTCTTCGATGATGCGTTCGGGAGTGACTACCAGGCTGCGCTCGTAGCGCTGGCCGTTCACCTTCACGTAGCCGCTGCCGTAGCCGGTGAACACGTTTTGCCCGGTCGGGCTGTCGAGCTGCAGTTTCACGACGTGATTAATTTGCCGCGCGAGTTCGGGTCGGCTAAAATTATACGCTTTTTCACGTCCTTAGCCGCGTTTCACAGACTTTATGGAAGAATTCGCCCGCATCAAGCGCCTGCCTCCGTACGTATTCAATATCACGGGGGAGCTCAAGGCTGCGGCGCGCAAGCGCGGCGAGGACGTGATCGACCTCTCCATGGGCAACCCCGACCAGCCGACGCCGCGCCATATCGTCGACAAGCTGATCGAGTCCGTGCAGCGTCCCGACACGCATCGCTACTCGGTGTCGAAGGGCATCCCGCGGCTGCGGCGCGCGATTTGCAACTGGTATAAGACGCGCTTCAACGTCGAGTTCGACCCCGATTCCGAGGCGATCGTCACGATCGGCTCGAAGGAGGGCATCGCGCATCTGACGCTGGCGACGCTCGACCGCGGGGACATCGTGCTGGTGCCGAACCCGAGTTACCCGATCCATATTTACGGACCGGTGATCGCGGGCGCCGACATCCGGCACGTGCCGATGATCGCCGGCGTCGACTTCTTCGAGGCGCTGGAGCGCGCAATCCACGATTCCTATCCGAAGCCGAAGATGCTGATCGTCAATTTCCCGAGCAATCCGACCACCCAGTGCGTCGAGCTGCCGTTTTTCGAACGCCTGGTCGCGATTGCGCGCGAGCACCAGGTCTATGTCGTGCACGATCTCGCCTATGCCGACATCGTGTTCGACGGCTATCGCGCGCCGTCGATCATGGAAGTGCCGGGCGCGCGCGACATCGCGGTCGAATTCTTCACGCTGTCGAAAAGCTACAACATGGCGGGCTGGCGCGTCGGGTGCATGGTCGGCAACCGCGACCTCGTGACCGCGCTCGCGCGCATGAAAAGCTACCATGACTACGGCATGTTTACGCCGATCCAGGTCGCATCGATCATCGCGCTCGAAGGGCCGCAGGAGTGCGTCGAAACGGTGCGCCAGACCTATCAGAAGCGCCGCGACGTGATGTGCGCCGGACTCCAGGCGGCGGAATGGCCGGTCGAGGTGCCGCGCGCGACGATGTACGTGTGGGCGCCGATACCGGAGCCGTACAAAAAGATGGGATCGCTCGAGTTTTCCAAGAAGCTGCTGAACGACGCCAGGGTAGCGGTGTCTCCCGGCGTCGGTTTTGGCGAATACGGCGACGATCACGTGCGCTTCGCCCTGATCGAGAACGAAGCACGAACGCGCCAGGCGGTGCGCGGCATCAAGGACATGTTCCGCAAAGACGGGTTGTTATGAATCCTATCAAGGTAGGCTTGCTTGGCATCGGCACGGTCGGCGGCGGCACGTTCGAGGTGCTGGCGCGCAACCAGGAGGAGATCACGCGCCGCGCCGGCCGCGGGATCGAGATCACGATGGTCGCCGACAAGGACCTCGAGCGCGCGCGCAAGCTCGTCGGCAAGGCGGCAACGGTGACGGCCGACGCATTCGAGGTGGTCAATCATCCTGACATCGACATCGTGATCGAGCTGATCGGCGGCACCACCATCGCCGAGCAACTGATCCTGAAGGCGATCGAAAACGGCAAGCACGTCATCACAGCCAACAAGGCGTTGCTCGCGACCCGCGGCAACGAGATTTTCGCCGCGGCCCGCAAGCACGACGTGATGGTCGCGTTCGAGGCCGCAGTCGCGGGCGGCATTCCGATCATCAAGGCGCTGCGTGAGGGGTTGACCGCGAATCGCATCGAGTGGATTGCCGGCATCATCAACGGCACCAGCAATTTCATACTGTCCGAGATGCGCGAGAAGGGGTCGAGTTTCGAGACCGTGCTGAAGGAAGCCCAGCGGCTGGGTTATGCCGAAGCCGATCCGACTTTCGATATCGAGGGCATCGACGCCGCGCACAAGCTCACCATCATCGCGGCGATTTCATTCGGCATCCCGATGCGTTTCAAGGATGCCTATATCGAAGGCATCGCGCAACTGACCGCGGCGGACATCCGCTACGCGGAAGAACTCGGCTATCGCATCAAGCTGCTCGGCATCACCCGGCGCACGCCGCAGGGCATCGAGCTGCGCGTGCATCCGACGCTGATTCCGAAGCGGCGGCTGATCGCGAACGTCGAAGGCGTGATGAATGCGATCCTGGTCAAGGGCGATGCGGTCGGCGCGACGCTGTATTACGGCGCCGGTGCGGGCGCGTATCCGACGGCATCTTCAGTGATCGCCGATCTGGTTGATGTGACGCGCATGCACACCGCCGACCCCGAGCATCGCGTGCCGCACCTCGCGTTCCAGCCGGATCAGCTTTCCAGCGTGCCGATCCTGCCGATTACCGAAGTCGAAACCTCGTACTATCTGCGCATGCGCGTTTGCGACCGTCCGGGCGTGCTCGCCGACATCACGCGCGTTCTCGCCGACAGCAGTATCTCGATCGATGCAATGGTGCAGAAAGAGCCCTCGGCAGGCGAGGAGCAGGTCGACATCATCATGCTGACTCACCTGACGGTCGAGCGCAGCGTGAACGTGGCGATCGCCAGGATCGAACAACTGCCGGTGGTGGTCGGCAGGGTCACGCGCATCCGCATGGAACAGCTGGGAACTCATTAAGCCTTGCAGCCTATGCGTTACGTGAGCACTCGTGGCGGCGCGGCTGCCGCAGATTTTTCCGACGTTCTGCTCGGTGGCCTGATGAGCGACGGCGGTCTCGCCATGCCGGAGTCCTATCCGCAGGTCACCGGCACTGAACTCGCCGCGTGGCGGGGATTGAGTTACCCGGAGCTCGCGTTCGAAATCATCCGCCGCTACGCCGACGACATCCCGCCGGCCGACCTGAAACGGATCATCGCACGCACCTATACCGCCGCCGCGTTTCATTCGGACGAAATCACGCCGGTGCGGCAATTGCAGCCGGGCGTCCATATCCTCGGCTTGTCGAACGGGCCGACGCTGGCGTTCAAGGACATCGCGATGCAGCTGCTCGGCAATCTGTTCGAGTATGCGCTGGCGAAAAGCGCTCGGGAGCTCAACATTCTTGGCGCAACCTCGGGCGACACCGGCTCCGCGGCGGAATACGCGATGCGGGGCAAACGCGGTATCCGCGTGTTCATGCTGTCGCCGCACCGCAAGATGAGCCCATTCCAGACGGCGCAGATGTTTTCGCTGCAGGACCGGAACGTCTTCAACATTGCGATCCGCGGGGTGTTCGACGACTGCCAGGACATCGTCAAGGCCGTCAGCAACGATCTTGCGTTCAAGGCGCGCAACCACATCGGCACCGTCAATTCGATCAACTGGGCGCGCATCGTCCCGCAGGTGGTCTACTACTTCAAGGCCTACTTTGCGGTAACGCGATCGAACGATCAGCCGGTCTCGTTTGCCGTGCCGTCGGGCAATTTCGGCAATATCTGCGCCGGGCACATCGCGCGCTCGATGGGACTGCCGATCGGGAAGCTGATCCTCGCCACCAACGAGAACAACGTGCTCGATGAATTTTTCCGCACCGGCGTCTATCGCGTGCGGCCGCCGCAGCAGGTG
>JACPTJ010000239.1 GCA_016192835.1 Betaproteobacteria bacterium | reverse complement strand
GCTTAATTCCAGTTCCACTTCAAGAGTTACATTATTTTCGGTGTAGGGTGCGCTTGCGCACCATCCGGCGACCGGTGCGCAAGCGCACCCTACTCACTTTACGCTCCGCATTGATCATCGTTTCTTACCATGCGCCGCGCATCATGCTGATGCCGTGCGCGCCGCGACTCCAGGCGCGCGCAAGATCGCCAGGCTGCATGCCGCCTAGCGCATACACCGGCAACGGATAATCGCGGATCAACTCCGCGAATTGCTGCCAGCCCAGAAGTTTCGCGCCCGGATGGCTGGGAGTTGCGTTGACGGGCCCCAGCACGACAAAATCGGCCCCGAGTTCGCGTGCGCGCGCGAGTTCGGTGGCGTCGTGGCAGGACGCGCCGCACCAGTCGCAATCAGGGCGGCGCGCTGCCGCCATCAATTGTGCCGCCGTGAGATGCACGCCATCGGCACGGGACTGGGCGGCGATCGCGGCGTCGCCGTTGACGAGCACGCGCGCGCCATAGCGGTGGCCCAGCGCGATAACCTCTGAAGCAAATGCGCGCAGCGCGTCGTCAGCGAGTTGCTTCTCGCGCACCTGAATGAGCCGCAAACCGTTTTGCAGCGCCCACTCGAGCCGCGCCATGAATGCTTCGCGGCCCCACTCGCCGGCGCAGGTAATACCGTAGACGTGCGGCAGTTCGAGCGCGCGCAGGATCGGCCCATTGGCCGGCAGCAGCGGCGCTACCGTGATCGCGCGGACCGACTGCCAGACAAATCGCTGCTGCTCCCGGCCGTGCAATTCGCCCGCCCACTCGATGACGCGGAAAAAACGCAGCCGCACTGCCGCATGGTCGTAGTCGAAATCGCGCGTGAGCCATGGGTAGGCGGTAATCGCATCGATTCCGAGTTCCTCGTGCAACTCGCGCCTGAGCGCGGCTGCCGCCGTTTCACCGTCCTCGACCTTGCCGCCGGGAAATTCCCAGTAGCCGGCATAGACCTTGCCGGCGGGCCGCTGCGCGAGCAGGAATTCATCGCGCTCGTTGCAGATTACCGCTGCGACGACTTCGATGCGGTCACCGCCATCATCCTTCATCCTTACTTCGTTTTCCTTCCGCCTTCCACCCTGTGTTTGCCGGCCCAATCGCGCGCAAACTGCCACGCCACGCGGCCGCTGCGCGATCCGCGCTGCAGCGCCCATTGCAGCGCCGCCTGCCGCACCGCATCATTGCTGGTACCGGCGAACCTGAAGTGGGAAAGCCACTGCGCGACGATGTCCAGGTACTGATCCTGGTCGAACGGATAGAACGACGCCCAGACTCCAAAGCGCTCCGATAGCGAGATTTTTTCCTCGACGGTCTCGCCCGGATGGATTTCGTCGTCGACGCGCTTGGCTTCGAGGTTTTCCGACATGTATTCCGGCATCAGGTGGCGGCGGTTGGAGGTCGCGTAGATCAGGCAGTTCTCCGAGGCCGCCGCGACCGAGCCATCGAGCACGACGTTGAGCGCCTTGTAGCCCGGCTCGTCGGCATCGAAAGACAGATCGTCGCAAAACAGGACGAAGCGCTCCGCCCGGCTGTCGATATGATCGACGATTTCGGGCAGGTCGATGAGGTCCTGCTTGTCGACTTCGATCACGCGCAGCCCGCGCGGCGCGTATTTGTTGAGGAGCGCCTTGATCAGCGATGACTTGCCGGTACCGCGCGCCCCGGTCAAGAGCACGTTATTGGCGGGATAGCCCGCGACGAACTGGCGCGTGTTCTGCTCGACGATTTTCTTCTGGCCGTCGATCCCGCGCAGATCGCCAAGGCTGATCTGGTGGACGTGCCTGACCGCTTCGATTGCGCCGCGGCCGTCGCGCTTGCGCCAACGGAACGCGATCGACGCGCTCCAGTCGGTCGGCACCGGGGCCGCCGGCAGCAGCTTTTCGATGTGTGCGAGCAGCGCCTCCGCGCGTTGCGCCAGCTTGTCGATATCGCTCATGACAATATTTTAACCGCCAAGACGCCAAGAGCGCCAAGGAAAAGCGAGAGGCGTGAGGAGAGAGGAAAGAGCGAAACGCCCCGGCACTGCTGCGGTCTACGCCTCACGCCTTACGCCCTTACGTCTCACGAACGATAGTCGGCGTTGATACTGACGTAATCGTGCGACAGATCGCAGGTCCAGAGCACAGCCGACGCGCTGCCGCGGTTCAGCACGACGCGCACAGTGATTTCACTTTGCTGCATCACGCGCTGGCCGTCGGCCTCCTGGTAATCCGGGTTCCTTCCGCCGTGCCGCGCCACCAGCACATCGTCAAGGTAAAGCTCGAGTTTCTCGACATCGAGGTCGGCGACCCCCGCATAACCAATCGCCGCCAAAATACGCCCCAAATTCGGGTCGGAAGCAAAAAACGCGGTCTTGACCAGCGGCGAATGCGCGATGGCAAATCCGATCCTGCGGCACTCTTCCTCCGAGCGGCCGCCTTCGACGCGAACGGCAATGAATTTGGTCGCGCCCTCGCCGTCGCGAACGATCGCCTGGGCGAGCTGGATCGCGACCTCCGTGATCGCATCTCGCAACGCGACAAAGTCGGGACTGCGCGCATCCCCGAGTTCGTCCATGGCGGCTTTGCCGCTGGCGATCAGCATGAAAGAGTCGTTGGTCGAGGTGTCGCCATCGACCGTGATGCAGTTGAACGAATGCCTGGCCGCGTGCGCGACGGCGCTCTTCAGCAACGGCAGGCTCACTCGCGCATCGGTCGCAATAAAGCCGAGCAGGGTCGCCATGTTGGGATGGATCATGCCGGCGCCCTTGGCGATTCCGGTAATGGTGACGGTTGACGTTCCGATCCTGATCCGGCGCGACGCCGCTTTGGGCAGCGTATCGGTGGTCATGATCGCTTGCGCGGCCGTGAACCAGTTGTCTTCCCGCAGATCGGCGACGCAGGCGGGCAGGCCGGCGGTGATGCGATCAACCGGCAGCGGCTCCATGATGACACCGGTCGAAAAAGGCAGCACCTGGACCGAGGTGCAGCCGAGCAATTCCGCAAGGTGGGTGCAGGTCTGGCGCGCGTTCGCAAGCCCGTCCTTCCCGGTCCCGGCATTGGCGTTGCCGGTGTTTACCATCAGCGCGCGAATCGAGGCATTCGGATCGAGCATCGACAGATGCTGGCGCGTGACCACCACCGGAGCTGCGCAAAAGCGGTTCTGCGTGAACACGCCGGCAACCTTCGCACCGTCATCGAGGCGGATCACCAGCAGATCCTTGCGGTCCGGCTTGCGGATATTCGCTTCCGCGACGCCGAGCGCAACGCCGGGAACCGGCAGCAGGGACTGGGGATCAGGGGCAACTAGATTGACTGGCATATAAGGGAAATGGATTTCGCGCGAGATGCGATTATATCGTGCCGCGTTGCCGACTTCCCCCCCTTCTGAGCCGCCGAGTAACGCAGACGGTCCGGGGGTCGTCGGCGAGGACTGTCTGAGCCCTCGCCTGCCTCTGGCGAGGGCGAGTTCCGCAGCCGCCCGGCTCGTCGAGTAACGCAGGGACACCCCGGAGAGGGGCGGCTCAGTGGGGCGGTCTTCTTTTGGTTACTTTTCTTGGCCGCGCAAGAAAAGTGACCAGCCGCGGGGCTGCCCCCGGCTAAGTCAATCTCCCGTGGCAGTGCTTGTACTTCTTGCCCGAGCCGCACGGACACGGATCGTTGCGCCCGACCTTCTGCCCCTGCCGCACGAAAGTCTGCGCCGCCGCGGGCGCCTCGGCGTCGGCGTCCGCCTGGGCGAGCGCCTCGTCGTAGTCGGCGTGGTGATACTGCACGTTCTTCGGCACTTCGGGCTCCTCGACCTTCTGCAGCTCCGCCTCGCTCCTGATCTGCACCGTCATCAGGATCTTGGTGACCTCGGTGTTGATCATGTCGAGCATCAGCGCGAACAGCTCGAACGCTTCTTTCTTGTATTCCTGCGTCGGCGTTTTCTGGGCATAGCTTCTCAAGTGGATGCCCTGGCGCAGATGGTCGAGCGCGGCAAGATGCTCGCGCCAATGCGAGTCGACGCTTTGCAGCATGATCGCGCGCTCGAATTGGCGCATCGCCTGCGGATCGACGCCGGCGATCTTGTCCTGGTACTTGCGGTTGGCGTGATCGATGATGCGCGCGCGCACCTTGTCCTCGTCGAGGTCGCTCTCGTCCGCGAGCCACTGCTTGATCGGCAATTCGAGCTGCAGTTCGGCGTTGAGCGTTTTCTCGAGCCCCCCGATGTCCCACTGCTCTTCCAGGCTTTCAGGCGGGACGTGCTGGGTGATGAAGCCGTTGATCACTTCGGCGCGGATCGCGGTGATGCGCTCCGAAATATCGGCCGACTCGAGCAGCTGGTTGCGCGATTCGTAAATCGCCTTGCGCTGGTCGCTGGCGACGTCGTCGTATTCGAGCAGGTGCTTGCGCATATCGAAGTTGCGCGCTTCGACCTTGCGTTGCGCGTTTTCGATCGCGCGCGTCACCCACGGATGCTCGATCGCCTCGCCATCCGGCATCTTGAGCCGCTGCATGATCGCGGCGACGCGATCCGAGGCGAATATCCGCAGCAACGGGTCTTCGAGCGACAGGTAGAACCGGCTCGAGCCCGGGTCGCCCTGGCGCCCCGAGCGGCCGCGCAACTGGTTGTCGACGCGCCGCGACTCGTGGCGCTCGGTCGCGATAATGTGCAGACCGCCGGCGGCGACCACCTGGTTGTGCAGCTTCTGCCAGTGGTGGCGCACTTCCTCGATGCGCCGCTGCCGGGTCGCCTCATCGAGTGTCTCATCGGCGCGGATCTGGTTGATTTCCGGCTCAGGGTTGCCGCCGAGCACGATGTCGGTGCCGCGGCCCGCCATATTGGTGGCAATCGTGATCATCTTCGGCCGCCCTGCCTGCGCCACGATCTCGGCCTCGCGCGCATGCTGCTTGGCGTTCAGCACGTTATGCGGCAGTTTTTCCTTGTCCTGCAGCTTCGACAGCAGCTCGGAATTCTCGATCGAGGTGGTGCCGACCAGCACTGGCTGGCCGCGCGCGTAACAATCCTGGATGTCCTTGATCACCGCCTCGTACTTCTCGCGCAGGGTCTGGTAGACCTGGTCCATGCGGTCGTCGCGGATCATCGGCTGGTGTGTCGGGATCACCATCACTTCGAGGCGGTAGATGTGCTGGAACTCGTAGGCCTCGGTGTCCGCCGTGCCGGTCATGCCCGCGAGCTTCGCGTACATGCGGAAGTAGTTCTGGAACGTGATCGAAGCCAGCGTCTGGTTCTCGCGCTGGATCGAAACGCCCTCCTTCGCCTCGACCGCCTGGTGCAGGCCATCCGACCAGCGCCGCCCCGGCATCAGGCGTCCGGTGAATTCGTCGACGATAATGATTTCGTCGTCCTGCACCACGTACTGCTGGTCGCGATGGAACAGCGTGTGCGCGCGCAGCGCTGCATAGAGGTGATGCACCAGGTTGATGTTGGAAGGATCGTAGAGGCTGCCCCCGAACGGCAGCATCCCACTCTCCGCGAGCAGCGCCTCGGCGCGCTCGTGGCCGGCCTCCGACAGCAGGACCTGGTGCGCTTTCTCGTCGACACTGTAGTCGCCGGGGCTCTCTTCGTCCTTCTGGCGCGTAAGCCGCGGCGCGATCTCGTTCATGCGGTAGTAAAGCTCGGTAGTGTCCTCCGCCTGGCCTGAAATGATCAGTGGTGTGCGCGCTTCATCGATCAGGATCGAGTCGACCTCGTCGACGATCGCGTAATTGAGCCCGCGCTGGTGACGCTCGGCCGGGGTCGCCGCCATGTTGTCGCGCAGGTAATCGAAGCCGAATTCGTTGTTGGTACCGTAGGTGATGTCGGCGCCGTAAGCGCCATGCTTGTCGGCGTGATCCATCTGGGACAGAATCACGCCGACCGTGAGCCCGAGAAAGCGGTAGACGCGTCCCATCCAGTCGGCGTCGCGCTGGGCAAGGTAATCGTTGACGGTAACGACGTGCACGCCCTTGCCCGAGAGCGCGTTGAGGTAGGCGGCCAGGGTTGCGACCAGCGTCTTGCCCTCGCCGGTGCGCATCTCGGCGATCTTGCCCTGATGCAGCGCGATGCCACCGACGAGCTGCACGTCGAAGTGGCGCATGTTGAGCGCGCGCTTGCCCGTTTCACGCACCACCGCGAACGCCTCGGGCAGGAGTTGATCGAGCGTCTCGCCGTTGGCATGGCGCTCCTTGAATTCGGTGGTCTTGGCCTTCAGCGCATCGTCGGTGAGCTTCGCGATTGCCGGCTCGAGCGCGTTGATCGCGCGCACCGAATGCATGTACTGCCGCAACAGCCGTTCGTTGCGGCTGCCGAAGATTTTTTTGAGCAGACCCGTAATCATGAATGTTTAAATAAAAGGGGGTGGGGAAACACCCCACCCCCTCCTGACATCATTCCAAAATCCGCTAGCTGGCCAAGCGGAGAAAGCGCACCGGATTCAGCGGGGTTCCGTTCTGGCGCACCTCGAAATGCAGGTGCGGCCCGGTCGATTGTCCGGTACTGCCGACAGCGCCGATCTTGCTCCTGCTCAACACCACATCGCCGACTTTCACGTCGCGTTTCGACAAATGCGCGTAACGCGTGATCAGTCCGTTGCCGTGGTCAACTTCGATCATATTACCATACTGAGGGTGGAATTCCGAGGCGATCACCACGCCACCGGCCGCCGCGCGTGCCGGCGTGCCGATCTTGGCTATGAAGTCCATGCCCTCATGAAATGCGCGCGTGCCGTTGAACGGGTCGATGCGCCAGCCGAAGTTCGATGAGAACGACCCGCCTTCGACCGGCAATGCCGACGGCAGCAGTTTCTTCTTCGCGCTGTCGAAGATCATCAGCGAATCGAGGATACCGAGTTTTTCAGTGCGGTCGTCCATCTGCTTGGTGAGCAGGTCAACCTGGCGGCTCAGGTCGCCGAGCGACAGATCGTAAGTCGGCAACGTGGAAACCGCGCCGCCGCGCCCGGGCGGCTGGTCGAACATGAAGTCCTGGGGTTTGAAGCCGGCCGTCCTCGCAAGACGCTCGCCGAGGGTATCGAGCCGCAGCATCTGCGCCTGCATCGCACCGAGTTTGGATGCCATCGCGTTCAGGCTGTCGCGCAGGTAATTTTCGGTTTTCTCGTTCTGCTCCTGTTGCGCGCTCAGGACGAGCGTGGTCAACAGGGGACTGTTGAGACCGGCGTAGCGCAGCATGGAATACTGCAACCCAAACGCCAGGAACAGCAAAGCAAGCAGTGTCGCCGCAGTGCCAAGAACCAGATGCGGGAGGGTCAGCGTCAGCGTCCGCGCCTTGGCCAGTTTTCCGGAGACTAGAATTATGTTCATCGTTACCTCACAATCTCAGCCATGCCCGCGCACAAAATCGATTTTTATCTCAATTCGTCGAACAGCTTGCGTCAATTGGCCGACGAGGCCCGGCGCATCGCTGAACTGCAGCAGGTATTCCTGAAAATCGCGCCTCAACCGCTGACCCAAGCGTGCTCAGTCAGGCAATTACGCGCGGGAACCCTTGTCTTGTTGGCTGAAAATGCGGCGATCGCTGCGAAAGTTAAGCAGCTTTTCCCTAGGTTGTTAACTTATTATCAGAAACTCGGGTGGCAGATTACTTCAATTCGGGTCGAGGTGCAAGTGATGGAGACCGTGCAGCAGCCCGCTGCCGGGCGCGCACGTACGCGCTTAAGCATTGAAACAATTGAAAATTTGGAACGCCTTGCCGCCGGTCTCGAGGACTCGCCGTTGAAGCAGGCGCTGGCCAAGCTGGTGGCGCACCAGCGCGGCAAGCGTTAGCCGAATCAGGCTCCCGTCGAACGCCGGTCAAATCACCAGCACCAGGCGTTCGAACAGGATGAACGTCAGCACCACTATCACCATCACCATGCCGTATTTGAGCACCTGCCAGGCGAACGTCAGGTAACGCCGGTTCCGGGTCAGCAGGTAAGTCACCAGCGAGGCACCGATGGTGATCAGTATCAGAAAGCCGACGGCGCGCAGGACAAACACATCAAGCGAGCGCGGGCTGGGTGGAGGCGACGCAGGCGGGCACGTCTTCGGGGCGGTCGAAGCTCACGTACTCCCACGCCTCCTGCCGTTCCAGCAGGCGCCGCAGCAGCGCGTTGTTGAGCGCATGCCCGGACTTGTGCGCGGCGAACATGCCGATCACCGGATGGCCGAGCAGATAAAGGTCGCCGATCGCATCCAGCACTTTGTGCTTGACGAATTCGTCATCGTATCGCAACCCGTCGTTATTGAGCACGCGGTATTCGTCGAGCACGATCGCGTTGTCGAGCGACCCGCCGAGCGCCAGCCCCTGCCCGCGCATCCATTCGACTTCGTGCATGAAGCCGAAAGTGCGCGCGCGGCTGACTTCTTTTACGTACGAGGTCGTGGCGAAATCAACGCACACCGACTTGGCCGAGTTTTCAAACACCGGGTGGTCGAAATCGATGCTGAATTCGATCTTGAATCCGTGGTGCGGCGCGAAACGCGCCGACTTGTCGCCCGAGCTGACTTCGACCGGCTGGAGGATGCGGATGAATTTTTTCGCGGCCGGCTGCTCCTCGATGCCTGCCGATTGCAGCAGAAACACGAACGGTCCGGCACTGCCGTCCATGATCGGCACTTCGCCTGACGACAGGTCGACGTACAGATTGTCGATTCCCAGACCGGCAAGCGCCGACATCAGGTGCTCGACCGTCGACACGCGCACGCCGTCTTGTTCGAGGCACGACGCAAGCCGGGTGTCGCCGACATGATACGGGTCTGCCTTGATTGCGACCGGCGGCGCGAGATCGACGCGGTGGAACACGATGCCGGTATTCGGCGCAGCCGGGCGGAGCGTCATATAGACCTTCTCGCCGGTATGCAGACCGACACCCGTGGCGCGGATGATATGCTTCAGCGTGCGCTGCCTGATCACGGATTAACTCTTTGATTTTCCATATTGCTGGCGCATATTTTATCACGGCCGGCACGCCGCCGGCGAAACCCGCACGGCCCCGCCCGCAGTTCCGGCGCCAGGTTACGACAGTATCCTTGCCGCCTTGTTGACAGCAGGCAGGCAGGTCCCCGCCGACGCGAGATTACTTAATCTGCCTGTTTGCGCAGAAACGCCGGGATATCCAGCATCTCGACGCCTGACTTCTGCATCGCTTCGATGGTCTGGCTGCGATTGCGCCGCATCACCGCCGGCTGATCGAGTTCCTCGTAATTCACCACCCCGGAGGCGATGGCGCCGTCGGTGCCGGTCGCCTGCATCACCGCGGTCAGCGGTTTCGGCTGGGCGCGAGTTGTCGACTTGCCGAGACCCGTGGCGACGATCGTGACGCGCAGGTTGTCTTCGAGGTCGTCCTCGTAGACAGTGCCGGCGATCACCGTCGCCGATTCGGCGGCAAACGCCTTGATCACATCCATGACGTCGTACATCTCCTGCAACTGGAACAACGACTTGCTCGCCGAAATGTTGACCAGCACGCCGCGCGCGTTGGCGATATCGATGTCCTCGAGCAACGGGCACGCCACCGCCTGTTCCGCCGCCATGCGCGCACGGTCGGTTCCCGCAGCCTTGGCCGAACCCATCATCGCCATGCCGGTTTCCGACATCACTGTCTTCACATCGGCGAAGTCGACGTTGATCATTCCCGGACAGCTGATGATTTCGGCGATGCCCGCGACCGCGCCGTGCAACACTTCGTTGGCCGCGCGAAACGCCTCATCCAGCGTGACCTGATTGCCGAGCACCTGCATCAACTTGTCGTTCGGGATCACGATCAGCGAATTGACCTGCTGCGTGAGCGCTTCGAGCCCTTCCTGCGCGATCCTCTGACGCTTGCCCTCGAACGCGAATGGCTTGGTCACCACCGCCACGGTAAGAATGCCGAGCTCGCGCGCGATCTCGGCCACCACCGGGGCCGCTCCCGTCCCGGTGCCGCCTCCCATGCCTGCTGTCAGGAACAGCATGTCGGTACCCGCGAGCAGCTCGATGATGCGCTCGCGGTCTTCCATCGCCGCCTGGCGGCCGACCTCGGGATTGGCGCCGGCGCCGAGCCCCTTGGTGACGTTGGCGCCAAGCTGCAGTTGGGTGCGCGCCTGGCAGCGCTTCAGCGCCTGCATGTCGGTGTTGGCGCAAATGAACTCGACGCCGTTTACCCCGTTGGCGATCATGTGATCGACGGCGTTGCCGCCGCAACCGCCAACGCCGATGACCCTGATCACCGCTTCCTGTGACGGTACTTCCATGATTTCAAACATAGTTACCTCCTGTGGCTGAAATGGAAACAAAGCTCGCGAAATTCACAGATTTCCGTGTTGCCGGGTCTCTGATCCGGTACTTCCCCATGCGTGCGCCCCTCAAAAATTGCCTTTGAACCAGCTCTTCATGCGTTCGATCAGGCCCTGCAGCGACCCGATCTGCGCCTGTGTTAATTCGTACTGACGCTGCTGCTGCATCCCGAGCAGCAGCAATCCGACCGCCGTCGCGTAGCGCGGATTGCGCACGACTTCCGACAGCCCGCCGTGGTACTGCGGCTGGCCGATGCGCACCGGCATGTGGAAAATTTCTTCGCCGAGTTCGACCATGCCCTGCATCGAGCTCGAGCCGCCGGTGATGACGATGCCTGACGAGAGC
>JACPTJ010000163.1 GCA_016192835.1 Betaproteobacteria bacterium | reverse complement strand
TGCTGTCGCGTTCTGAAAAAAAGCGGCCTCAATCTCGTCGGCGAAGTGCTGCGCGGGCAAGGCGAGTTCGTCGAGTATTCGCATTATCCGGCGGACGACGTGTACGACGAGGAGTCCCGTGCCCAGTACTACTACCACGCGCACCGCCCCGGGGAACACGGACACTTTCACACGTTTATGAGGATGAGCGCCGGGAACCCGGACGGTACGCCTGCGGGGGACGGCCCCGTTGGCGGTAAACCCGTGCATCTCATCGCGATCTCCATGGACGACTACGGCTGGCCGATCGGCCTGTTTGCGACGAACCACTGGGTTTGCGGCGGCGCCTGGCTGCCAGCCGAGGACGCGATCGAGATTCTGCCGGGCTTTCGCATAGACCACGCCTATCCTTCGTGGCCGGTGAATCGCTGGATCGGGGCCATGATGGTTTTGTTTCGTCCCCACATCGAGGCGCTGCTCAGGCACCGCGACGAGGTCATCTCCGAATGGGCGCGCCGGCATCCTGCAACGGATGTATTCGAAGACCGGGAGTTGGGGGTTACGGGTTTTCTGCCGATCTCGGTCGAGCATCTGCTGCAAGAGGTCCGCACCGTGGCCGGGGTCGTGGATTGCGCATGAGAAACAACAGCAACCGGTTCGCGGTGCAGGCGCTCCGGCGAACGCTGGTCACGATGCTGGCGGGCATATTGGGCATCGGCGCAAGCCATGTGGCGCTGGCGCAAGCCCCGCGCGTGATCGAACTGACGCAAGTGCCTTGCCAGTTTCTCGAAAGCGAAGGCGCGGATCATGGCTATACCTCGCGCTCCATCAAGGATTGCGAAGCGATCAACGCCAGGACCGCGAACCAGCGCGTCGCGAAGTCGAAGCCGCTCGAACTGAAGCCGGGTAAATACCTCTTTCGCGTCGCCAACAAGAACGTGCCTTACGAATTGGGGTTCTGGCTGCGCGGCGCATCCGCGGCGGGGCGAATTACCCTGCCCAGCGTATCGGGTGGCGGCATCCTGGCGGGCGGAAAGCGGGATTACGAAATCGAATTGAAGCCGGGCAATTACCTGTATTCCTGTCCGCTCAACACCACCCCCGATTACAGACTCGTAGTCAAGTAATGCAGGGAAGTTTCTCGGCGCGCAGGCTGCATCACTGCTTTTTATGCGGGTGTTTTCAAACGTTTCCGACAGGAGAGCTTAATCATGCGGAAGATCGTTAATTGGTGCGGCATATTGGTCGGAGCAATGCTTGCCGGCAACCTGGCGGCGGCGGATCTGAATGTTAAGGCGGTGATGACGCCCAAGGAGCAGATGCGCCTCGATTTCGCTGATGGCAGCGGACACTTCGTGCTGATGGTGCGGCGCGAAGGCAAAGCCGAAGGTGCGGGAGCGCTCGCCGGTGCTGGCGTTACCGAATACGGTTGGCACGATATTGTGCCGGGCGTAGCGGGCGACCCACGCGGCTATCTGGTATTCGCATTGCCGGGCGGCGATGTGGCGTACGTCAAATGGCAAGTGCGGGCGGTGTTTGTGCCCGGCCCCGACGGCAAACCGAAGCTGCTCGACAATGGATTTTGGGAAATCGCCGGCGGCACCGGTAAGTTTCGCGGCGCGAAAGGGGCCGGCACGCTGCACATCAAAGCCGTCTCCCCAACCGACCGCGAGTTTTCTTTGACCGGCGAGATCAGCAACTGATTGCGATAACAATTGGAGAGAGACATGTCTTTGTTCAAAGATTTGCTCGAATCGCCGCGTGTCCGCGGGTGGTGCTTCGTGGCCATCCTGGCGCTATGTCCACAGCCGCTATTGGCCGCGGACTCGCCGTACCAGGGCACGACCGTGGTAAAGACCAAACACGGCTTTGATGCGCTCGTGAGCCGCGTCGAAAAAGCGGTCGCGGACAACAAAATGGGATTGGTGGCGCAGGCAAGCGCAAGCCGCGGCGCCGCCACACGTGGCATGAAGATTGCGGGAAATATGGTGCTGATGGTGTTTCGCAACGATTATGCGGTACGCATGCTGCAGGCAAGCGTGCCCGCCGGCATCGAAGCACCGATTCGCCTCTACGTTACGGAAAACGCCGACGGCTCGGCAAGCCTCACCTATCGACTGCCGAGTGCCGTGTTCGCGCCCTACGGCAATCGCAAGCTTGACGAGATGGCCAAAGAGCTCGACGTGATTTTCGGAACCATCGTACGTGATGCCACCGGCAGCTGAACGGATAACGATACGCCTTACTGCGAGCCCGCAAGGCGTCGCGCCAGCCAGTGTGCACGGTGGGCGTGGATTGTCGCGACTCTTGTAAGGTTTCGCTGCGTGGCCGGGTCTAATGGTATACACGGCGCTGAAAAGCAACCGGCGCATGGACGCACAGCGAATGCAGGATTCCCGCAATATTGTTACCGCGATGTATCCGGGAATGATCCGCCGCCCGAGTGTTGCTGCAATCGACATGGAGAATTTACGATGAAAACAGGTATGTTGAAAGTACTGATCGCATTGCTGTTAGGGGTGGGTCTGGTCGGCTGCGCAAGTCAGCCCACGATGCTGACGGAAGATGCGGCGGCTGAAGCGCGTTTTACTTCACCGTCTGATTAGGTGTGCGAGGCCCGGCAACGAAAGGGTGTTTTTCGTTGCCGGGCAGGTTCAGGTGTGCGGACGGCCATTAGTGCTGAAATGAAACATGCTGTTTGACGACAGAAAATCAAAATTCGAGAGCCTGGCGCGGGCGTACTCGGCGGAGCTTTATCGTTATGCGTACTGGCTTTGCCGCGACCGCTTTACCGCCGAGGACCTAGTGCAGGAGACCTTTACCAGGGCGTGGCAGGGATGGAGCGGTTTGCGCGATGATCGCGCGGCGAAAAGCTGGCTCTACACCATACTGCGCAACGAGCACGCCCGGTTGCACGAGCGCAAGCAACTCGCGATCGATCCCGATCAGGAACTGGATGAGCTGATGGACAAATCAGAAGGAAAAGCTTTTGACGCCTTCGAAACGCGCGATATGCTGGCGGCGCTGCCGGAAACCTACCGCGAACCGCTTATGCTCCAGGTGATCGGCGGTTTCGGCTGCGTGGAGATTGCGACTATGATCGGAATCACGGAAGGCGCGGTGATGACGCGACTGACGCGGGCACGACAGGCGCTGCGCAGATCGCTCGATCCCAAACCACTGACCAGGGCTAAAGAATTGTGAACTGCCTCGAATTTCGACGATTGGTGCTGATAAGACCTCGGCAGATCACGGCCGGGCAGCAAGCGCACCTCAAGAGCAGCGCGCGCTGCGCGGAGTTTGCCCAGAGCGTCGCGCATGACGAAGCCGCCATCGAGCAAGCGCTGCTGGTGCCGGTGCCGGAAGGGCTGGCG
>JACPTJ010000238.1 GCA_016192835.1 Betaproteobacteria bacterium | reverse complement strand
GCGTGGGAATTGCCGTTCCACTCGAGCGCGTAATAGTCGCCGCGGTTCGGCGTCATCAACGCGTGGCCGCTGTAACCCGGGCCACGTTCGAATAGCAACCGCTGCTCGAGCGCATCGATCTGCGGATCGAAGTACCAGTGGACGGGAAGCTGCGGGGTGGTGTTGCTGAGCGCGCGGAGGCTGGCGAGGTCTGACATGCGGCTTGGTCTTTAAAAACAACCACTTCGGGGAGGCGCTATTGTCCCTGTAATCCCCGCAAAAGGCAACGGATTATTTCGGAGGCCCCGTGCTATCCAGCTGTTTCTTAGCGATTAATCACGCAGTCCGCGGTGTGCCGATCGCCTGTTCGAGATCGGGAATCAGCCCGCTCGCCGCGAGGCGCTCAAAATCGGCAGGGCGGTCGATGTCCCACGCAGGCGGCAGCTCATGCCAACGCCAGTCAAGTGCGGCGAGCCGCTCGCGCGTTGCGGCCATCACCTGTTTGGTACCCCACGCGATGTCGGTGAACAGCCGCGCATCCCACCACTTGAGCCCGATCAGCACATAGCCGCCGTCCTCGGCCGGGACCAGCACCGCGTCGTTGCCGGCGGCGAGCGCGGCGGCGGCGCGCTGCAAATCGCCGGCAGTCAAAGCCGGACAGTCGGTTCCGATGATGATGACGCGGGCGGTGGCGGCGAGCGCCGTCACCGCCGCATGCAGCATGCGCGCGCCGAGGTCGCCATCGCATTGGCTCGCCGCGCCGATGCCGTGGTATTCGGCGAGGCCGGTAAGCAGCGGGTGTAGTGCCGAAGGCGCACACCATAACTCGACCGGGCCGATCCCGGCCGCAAGCGCGGTCGAGATTGCGCGATCGATCAGTATGCGCTGCAACGCGGCAGCGCGCTCGGCACCGAGCAACGGGATCAGACGCGTTTTGGCCGCGCCCGGTTCGGGCGCGCGGGCGAACACAATGATGCGGGTGTCAGTCACGGCAGTGGGGGCCTGTCATAACGCATGGCAAGATCGGCGGGCTCGGCGCCGCGGAAATAGGCAAACCGCAGCCGCCACATCAGCAGCATCGTGCGCGCGACGCCATGTCGCTCCCAGCGCCGGCCGGAAGCGGTGATGCGCGCTCGCAGGCACAGTGGCGCGCCGAATGTTTTCAGGCTTTTGGAGAGCGCGATGTCTTCCATCAGCGGGATCGCGGGGAAACCGCCGGCGTCGGCAAACAGTCCGCGTGTCATGAACAGACCCTGATCGCCGGTGGCAATGCCGGTCAGTCGCGAACGCCAGTTCATCATGAATGCAATCAGCCGGAGCAGCGGGTGGGCGCCGTCAAGATCCACATCGAAGCGCCCCCAGCGCTTGCCGCTGGCGGCGAGTCCGTCGACGATCAGTTTCATCTGCGATGCGCGTCCCCTTGGCGCGGCCAATATCCGGTCGGCGAGCGGGGCGGCAAGCGCGACGCTGCCGTCGCCGCTGCCGCCATCGACGACGATCACCTCGACGCTGCGCCGGCGCAGCGGCTGCAGGCGGTCAAGCGCAGCGACAATGCCGGCTGCCTCATTCAGGCAGGGCACGATGATCGACAGGCGCGCGTCAGCGCTTGGCATCGTTCAGGCCCCAGTGGTAACCGAAAAAGCGGATATCCACCTTCTGGTCGCGGATCAGTTTCTGGTGCTCGGAATGGTCTGCGAGCAGGCTTGCGTACGCGGCGAAGAACTGCTCGCGCGAATTAATGCTTTTCAGGCCACTGCTGAAATCCTCGGCGTACCACTTGAAGATCTCCGACACTTCCAGCGCGTTGAGCTCCGCCTTGTAGCGGTTACGCGAGCGATCGGACAGGAACTGCACCACCTGATTCTCCAACTGCTGGTCGAGGCGGTCCGCAACGTAGGCTTCATCGCGCAGCTTCGGGCAGCCGATCGAAGCGCAGCTCACCGCGAAGTGGATGCGCGGATCGTCGTAGACACCTTTGGCGCGGATCATGCCGTGCTCGATGTCGTCCAGATGCATGTCCCGCCCCAGCAGCCTGATGAACCTCTGCCTGAAAGGATTGTTGAAGATCTTGCCGAAATCCCATACTGACTTGATGTTCGGGTAACGGGTCAGGACGAGCTCGACCATGTGCGCGTTGTAGGCGTTGATCAGGAACGCGAGCTGCTGCTCTTTGCTCCAGTCCCTGAACTCCGCTGCACTTACTTTTGACAGGCTGGCAAGGTATGCTTTGAGCGCTTCGCGGTCCCTGGCGAGCGCAGCGTAACGCACCTGCGACGCCTTGCCGCCGTCGATCACAACGACGTGCTTCTTCAGCAGCTCGCTCCACGCCTTGTGCTGGTGGTCGAACTGCGCATGGGCGCGTGCAAACGGCAGCGCCAGCATTAACATGATCAGGAATAGTCGAGTCATCACTATTTCGAGCCGGTGAACGGGTCAAACGTTCCCTCTCCCCCGTGTTACCCACGCATCCACGCGTGATAGCGCTCGACCCATTGCAGCAATGCCCGCGGCTGGTGCGCGCGCTTCCACACGCCGGCGGCGTATTTATTGGCCTCAGTGAGCGTCGGGTAGATGTGGATGGTGCCGAGTATCTTGTTCAGCCCCAGGCCGTGGCGCATCGCGCCAACGTATTCGGCGAGCAGGTCGCCGGCATGCTCGCCGACGATGGTTGCGCCGAGGATTTTGTCCTTGCCTGGAACGGTCAGCACTTTGACCACGCCGTGCGCCTCTTCATCGGCGATCGCGCGGTCGAGATCGTCGATGCCGTAGGTCGTGACTTCATAAGCCACGCCTTGCTGCCTCGCCTCCTGTTCGTTCATGCCGACGCGCGCGACTTCCGGATCGGTGAACGTCGCCCACGGGATCACCGAGTAGTCGGCCTTGAATTTCCTGATGCCGCCGAACAGTGCGTTGACCGCCGCATACCACGCCTGGTGCGCGGCGGTGTGGGTGAACTGGAACGGGCCGGCGACGTCGCCGCACGCGTAAATGTTGGGGTAAACCGTCTGCAGGAATTCGTTGGTTTCGACGGTGCGGGTTTTCGACACCGGGATGCCCAGTTCTTCGAGCCCGTAGCCGCTGGTATTGGCGACGCGGCCGACCGCGCACAGCAGTTCGTCGAACGCGACGCGCGATTCGCGGCCTTCGTTTTCGAGCACCAGTAACTTCTGGCCGTTCTCGACCAGCACTTGCCTGGCCTTGTGGTTCACCAATACCTTGATGCCCTCGGCTTCGAAGCGCCGCATCACCATTTGCGATATCTCGGGATCCTCGCGGATCAGCAGGCGCGGCAGCATCTCGACTTGTGTAACCTCGCTGCCGAAGCGCGCGAAGCACTGCGCAAGTTCCGAGCCGATCGGTCCGCCGCCCAGCACCGCGAGCCGACGCGGCAGCCTGCGCAGCGACCATAGAGTGTCGGAAGTCAGCGGATTGATTTCCTGCAGACCCGGGATGGGCGGGATGAATGGCCGCGCGCCGGCGGCGATCACGATGTTGCGCGTCGCGATCGTTTTGCCGTTGACCGCAACCGTCCACGGTGAGGTGATTTTCGCGTCACCCGTGATGCACTCGACGCCGAGCTGGCGGTAGCGCTCGATCGAGTCGTGCGGCTCAACCGTCTTGATAATGCGCTGGACGCGCTCCATTACATCGGCGAAGTCGAACTCGGCGTGCGCTGACTTGATGCCGAATTCCGGCGCGCGCTTGATGTGCGACAGCAGCTTCGCCGTGCGGATCAGCGCTTTCGACGGCACGCAGCCGGTATTCAGGCAGTCGCCTCCCATCTGGTGTTTCTCGATCAGCGTCACCTTGGCCTTGACTGCGGCAGCGATGTACGCAGTGACGAGTCCCGCGGAGCCGGCGCCGATGACGACCACGTTGCGGTCGAAGCGCGCCGGCTTGCTCCATTTCGCGTAGACCTTGCGTGCTTTGATGGAGTTGACGATCCATTTCGCAGCCAACGGAAAGATGCCGAGCAGCGTGAACGAGACGATCAGCCCCGGCGACAGGATGCCTCGCAGCGACTCGATCTTCGCAATCTCGGTGCCGGCATTGACGTAAACGGTGGTGCCCGCGAGCATGCCGATCTGGCTCACCCAGTAAAACGTCCAGGTTCTGAGCGGCGTGAGGCCCATCACGAGGTTGATCACGAAAAACGGAAACGCCGGCACCAGCCGCAGCGTGAACAGATAGAATGGGCCGTCCTTCGCGATGCCCGCGTTGATGGCAGCGAGTTTGTCGCCGAACCGGGTTTGGATCGAATCGCGCAGCACGAAGCGCGAGGCGAGAAACGCGAGCGTCGCACCGAGCGAAGAAGCAAAGGACACGATCACCGTGCCCCACGCTAGGCCGAATATCGCGCCGGCGGCGAGCGTCATGATCGCGGCCCCGGGCAGCGAGAGTCCGGTCACCGCAACGTAGATCAGGAAGAACAACGCGCCCGAGGCAACCGGGTCGGTTTTGACGTGGGCATCGATCACGGCCTGCTGCGATTTGAAATACTCGAGGCTCAGGAATTGCCCGAGGTCGAACGCAAAGAACGCGGCTACCAGCACCGCGATCGTCGCCAGGATGAAAATGCGGGCTCTGCTCATGAACGGCTTTACCGGATCGTTTGGAGGTTGCGGCTGCGCGGCCTTGTCCGCTGCGTCAGCAGCACCCGCCGCCGTCGTAAAACCAGGTGGATGCGGACAGGTAAATGTCGTCCCGGCCCAGCGCGGCGAGCGCGCCCGCGGTTTTGTCGCACACGGCAAGCGGCTGGTTGCGGGTCAGGAAGTGGCCTTTGTTGTCGTCGAAGTAATCGTCATCGCCGAAGTAGATCGCGGCCTTCCCGGTAAAGACGCAAGGTCCATCGGCCGGCATCGGGTCCTTGATGGCGCAGATTTCCACGCTTTCGATGACGATCAGCCGGTCGGTCGGGTAATGGCGCGGCGAGAGCACGCGGTACGGCCGCCTGGCGCGCACTTCTATGGTACCGAAGCCCACGCCGGTCAAACGCTTGATATAGCGCTCAAGCGGCATGGCTCCGGTCAGGCAGAGCGCGCGCAGCCGCGCATCGTTCTTCAGGTGTTCGGGCATGGGCGATTCGCATATCGGGTCGGAGAGGATCAGCCGGCCGTGCGGCTTCAACACCCTGAACATCTCCGACAGCGCGCGCTCCAGATCGCGGTCGTGAAAGATATTGAACAGGCAGTTCTGTGCCGCCACGTCGATGCTGGCGTCGGCGATGGGAAGAGCGAGTGCGTCGCCCTTGCGCAGATCGACGAAAGCGGACTTGAACCACGGGTTCTGCAACTCAGCCTCGCGCAGGTTGTCGCGGCATGCAGCAAGCATTTCATCGACGACGTCCAGACCGATCACGCCGCCCTTGCGGC
>JACPTJ010000237.1 GCA_016192835.1 Betaproteobacteria bacterium | reverse complement strand
GTTCGGGTTGCAAAGCAGCGTTGGCCATTAATGGGGGTTCGTTTAAGTTGCGAAACTGGATATTGTCCCATATTGTCCTGGCGCGCTGCCACACGCCCTTGCGATCGGGTCGCGGCGGACGTCCGCCCACCGCGTACTGCCATTACGGGTTAAAATAACAAGATGAACGCATCCCTGCTCTCAACCGTCGAAATGGCGCCGCGCGACCCGATCCTGGGCATCACCGAGGCCTTCAACGCGGATACGAATCCCCAAAAAGTGAACCTCGGCGTCGGCGTTTATTGCGACGACAGCGGCAAGGTGCCGGTGCTCGAATGCGTGCGCCGCGCCGAGCTGAAGCTGGCCGAAAGCCCTTTGCCCAAGAACTATCTGCCGATCGATGGCATGCCCGCGTACAACCGGGCAGTCCAGCAGGTAGTGTTTGGCGCTCAGAACGAAGCCGTGCGTCAGGGCCGGATCGTGACAGTGCAGACACTGGGCGGAACCGGCGGACTCAAGGTCGGCGCGGATCTGCTGCGCCGGATCGACGCGAGCGCGGAAATCTGGATTAGCGATCCGAGCTGGGAGAACCATCGCGCACTCTTCGAATATGCCGGCTTCAGGGTCAACGCCTACCCTTACTACGACGCCTCCACCCACGGCATCAATTTCGACGCCATGACAGGCACGTTGCAGAAACTCCCCGCGGGAGCGATCGTGGTCCTGCATGCCTGCTGCCACAATCCGACCGGCGTTGACCTGTCGCCCGCACAGTGGGAACGCGTCATCGAAATCGTGAATTTGCGCGAGCTCGTGCCGTTACTCGACTTCGCCTACCAGGGCTTTGCCGAGGGGTTGGACGCCGATGCCGCGGCAGTACGCCGTTTCACCGAAGCGTGCCCGGCTGTCTTTGTTTCGAGCTCGTTCTCCAAGTCACTCTCGCTTTACGGCGAGCGGGTGGGCGCGCTCAGCATCGGCACGGCAAGTGCGGATGAGGCGGCGCGGGTGCTGAGCCAGGTCAAGCGCGTCATCCGCACCAACTACTCCAACCCGCCGACACACGGCGGACAGGCCGCCGCCATGGTGCTCGCAACGCCCGAGCTGCGCGCGCTGTGGGAATCGGAACTCGGGCAGATGCGCGACCGCATCAAGGTGATGCGTCGCGAGCTGGTCGCGAAGGTGCGCGCGATCCGCGCCGACTTCGATTTAAGCTTCGTCGTCCAGCAGCGTGGGATGTTTTCCTACTCCGGACTCAGCAAGCAACAGGTGCAGCGGCTGCGCCAGGAGTACTCAATTTACGCCATCGAAAGCGGCCGCATCTGCGTCGCGGCGCTCAACTCGCGCAACATCGACTACTCAGCACGCGCCATCGCCACCGTGCTGGTGTGAAAGAAAAATATCCCCTCTCCCCCGCCACCGGGGGAGAGCCAGCGCAGCGAGCGAGGGGGCCGGGTTAGGGTGAGGGGGCACTCGTCACCGCTTTTTTTCGTCTTTCTTGCCGAACAAACCTTCGGCCCAGGTTCCGACTTTCGCACCCATCGAAGTTCCCAACCCCGGCCCCAGTATGACCGTTCCTACCGCTGCACCTGCCACGCCCGCACCCGTCGGATAGAGCAGCGGCGAACCGACCGTTCCCGCGACGTTGAGCGGCACGTTGGCGCTGGTACCGAGCGCTTTGACCTGGGCGTTGACGCGCCCCGACAATTTCTGCTTCGGCGAGATATTCATGTTGCCGTCGGCGGCGAGTACGCCAGAGGCGATCTTGAGCTGCGTGAAACGGTACGCACCGCGTTCCATGTTGAGGTGTCCGGACAATTGATCGAAACGTGTCTCGCCGCCTGTTGCACCCTGCTTGATCATGCTGGTCGCCGCTTGCAGGATGTCGACGCCGTGCAGTACCCCGTTTTGCACGTTAAACGGCGTTTCCACGCGCAGTGTGTTCAACAGTTGAGTCGCGGACGCGGCCGAGAATACCGGCTTGGCGGTGAGCTTGCCGCTGATGTTGGTTCCGGGCGACAGCAAAGGAACGAGCTGCTTCAGCTCCACCTGATCGACATCGAAGCTGCCCTTGAGCTGTAGCCCTTTCTGCCAGCCGAGGTTGGCTTTGCCGCTCACCGTGCCGCCATAAAGTTTCGCGCTCACCTGGCTGAAGTCAGCACCATGGAGCGTCGCCACGCCTTTGACGATCAGCTCGTCGAACACTATCGCCGGCCCGATTGGCAGTTTCCAGGATTTTGCGCTGGCATCAATCAGATAGTTCGACTGGCCGGGCTTGATGAAAGCCTTGAGCTTGCCGTCCTGCGTGGTGATCGTTGCGTCCCCGGGCTCGCCCTTGCTGTTGAGGCTTACGCGCGCATCGAACGGACCGAAGTTTGCCTTGTTGTCCAGCCTGACCACCGCGCCGTCAAGACGGATGCTCTCGACCCGGACTTGCGATGGTTCTTGTGGTTGTTGCGGCGGCTTGGCGGCGTCCGGCTCGGTCCATACCGGAATCTTGTCAGTTGCCTTCTGGGTCAAGAGCAGGGAATCGATTTCAATGCTCTTGATGACCTTGGTCGACTGCAGCAGCGAAAAAAGGTCGGGCGTCACCGTCACTTTGCCGACCTTGATGTCATCGGTCGTTCCCACCGTGATGCCCTCGACCGTGATATGCGGCAATGGCAGCGCCGCGAACCTGATGCTCTTGATCGTTACCTGCTCTTTCAGCTTGGCCGATGCCTCTTTCTCGATCCGCGGAATGTAATCGTTGAGCGTGATGAAAAACGGAATGACGGCGAGGATCAGGACGATCACGCCGAGGATGATGCCTATGCGTTTTAACCACTTCATATATTTGAACATTTTCTCAAAAAATGTTGACCCTGAACGCCCGTAACGTTAATATATGTCCGTTTTCAAAACAGCGCCAAGCAGTTTTTCAAACCGGCGGCCGCTCGATGCCACAGTGGATGCAAATCAAAGGCATCAGATGGGCCGCAAAGTATGAAATTTGATCCCCGATAGCTCAGTCGGTAGAGCGACGGACTGTCAAATGGCAGCGTCACAGGGAAACCTGTGAATGAAAATCGGGTGAACTCAGGGAATGTCCTTCGGGAAGAATCCTGAGCCAAGCCCGCCGAAGGGCAAGTAGTAGGCGGGAAGGTGCAGAGACTAGGGGGTGAGCAGCCCAGGCAATAAGCCCCCATCAGCGCCCGACACCCTACCGGGTCATGCCGAGGGTGATGAGATAGTCCAAACGCGCAAGCGTTGTAATCCGCAGGTCCCAGGTTCGAGCCCTGGTCGGGGAGCCAACAAGATCAAAGGCCAGTTACGCGCTGGCCTTTGTCTTTTGACGCGTCCACCACCAACGCCATTACCAGCGTCCTTCCTCGATGAGCTTGCGGATGTCCACGCCCCGAATGTTGAGCTTTCTACGCAGCGCCTTGATTTGCCGCACTGCGGCGGCCCCTGACTTTACGCGGTGGCGCTTTGAAGCCACCAAGCGCACCACCGGGCGGCCGTGCCGTGTCAGCAAGATTCGCCTGCCTCTAACCGGCGGCCCGCTTGCGGGACGTCCGCGTTGAGCGTCCAGTGATACGTTGTGATTTGTCTGAAAGACGGCCGGTGACGTACTTGTGCAGAACGCTGGCGATCAGGGTTTGATATGGGACACCTTCCTCCAGGGCTTTGACCTGAATATCGCTGAGATCAATGGAGGACAAACGAATGTTCACCCTGCGATCCTTTATCGCCGTGGCCCTCGCTGCAGCCTTTAGCTTCTCAAGCTCGCTCTTCGTGGCGACGGACTTGAGTTCGCATTTCTCAAAGGCATTCAGGACTTTCAGTTCGTACGCATCAAGCTTTGACATCTGGTTCACCTTTATGCAAATGATCTCTCGTGGCTTTGCGGCTAGGAATGGCGGTCTTCAGGAAATAGTGGTCTTCTTCTTCCACGAAAAGTACCAAGCAGGCATAGTTCTCAACCGCGACCACCATCACCCTCTGTTTCGGCTACTTGACTTTATTCGG
>JACPTJ010000284.1 GCA_016192835.1 Betaproteobacteria bacterium | reverse complement strand
CCTGGTTGAGCGAAGATGAGTTTCACATCGGCATCTCCGGCACCTATGGCACGCGCACCGCGATGCAATTGTGCGAAGAAGCCGATTGCGTGATCGCGATTGGCGCCAGCCTGAATCGTTTCACCACCGAGCACAACTACCTCTACCCGAACGCGAAATTCGTGCACATCGATTCCAAACCGCACGTGATGATGAGCGGCGGGCGCGCCGCCGAGTGCTACGTGCAGTCCGATGCGCGCGCCGGCGTCGAAGCGCTGGAGAGCCTGCTCGCGAAGCGCGCATTCAAGCAGACCGGCTATCGCACCGGCGAAGTCAGGGAGCGGCTCGCCAACGCGTGGGATGATCCCAGGAAATATACGATCGAGCCGGGCAGCGTCGATCCGCGCGAAGTCATCCTCGCGCTCGACGAAGCCGTGCCGGCGAACATCAATCTCTTCACGGGCAGCGGCGCGACCGCGGGTTTCTCCAATATTCTGTTCAGGAACCAGCGCCCGCTCGTGCTTCCCAGCCATTTTTTCGGCTGTATCGGGCAGATGATGCCTGCCGCGATGGGCGGAGTCACCGCGCTGGGCAACCAGCCGGCCATCCTCGTCGATGGCGACGCGAGCGTCATGATGCACCTCGCGGAATTCGACACGATGGTGCGCTACGAAATGCCGCTGTTGATCGTCGTGATGAACAACCAGATGCTGGGCGCGGAGTATTACAAGCTCGACGCACACAAGATGAATGCCGCGCTCTCGTGCATCGCTACGCCGGATCTGGGCGCAGTCGCCACGGGCTTCGGCGGCAGGGGCCGGCTCGTGCGCAGTATTCCCGAGTTACGCACCGCGGTTGCCGAGTGGGTCGCCAAACCGGGACCGATGATGATCGACGTGCGGATCGCGACCAATGTGATAACCCTGCCCTATCGCCGCATCCATTACGGTCTGGACGAATAGCGCTTGCGCCGCGAGGCGTGGGGCTATACCTCGCGCATCTCGACTGTGTCAGCCGCCGGACGCGGCCGCTGTGCCAGCGGCGCGACCGGTTACGAGAGCGTGTGAGAGCCCGCCCATGTAACCGCGATTGCTGATGCCGCCCAGATCGCAACCGGCGACATACAGATTTGGAATCGCGGCTGTTTGTATCTCGGAGAGATCGGCCGTCACCATCGGGAGCATTGAGATTGATGACGCTCTCCTGAGCACGCGCATGTCCAGATCGGCCCGCAGGCCGCCGCAGGTGTAGGTGATGGAAGATCGGACCAGCACTGCCGTGAATGGCGCTTTCTCGATGGGAAACGCGTTCCTGCGCCTTGCCGGCTGCAATCGATCACCGCTTTCCGATCTGACCGCCGCGTTGTACGCTTGCAAGGACTTGAGGACCTCGCCTGGCGGTAAGCCCCACGCGTGCATTTTTTCGGACAAGTCGTCCAGGTTGTCGGCTTCGATGACGGGGCCGCCCGCCTTGCGAGCGCGGGCAATGGCGAGGCGCGGCGGCGGATTGTTTTCGCTCGACATCCCGGCCATGGCCGCATCCACGATATAGACTGCCGTCGCCCGAGGCTGGCTCGCGATAAAAAAATTGAGCTGTTCTTCTCCGGTACCGGCCGACTCGTCAGCGAAGCGGTGCCCTTCGAGGTTTAGAGCCACCGCTATCGGTCCGTACTTCTGACTCATGTCCTGAAACTCGAAGGCGTTGAATCGCGCGGGTGGAGCGGTGAGGGCGTGACCGTAGAACGTATTGAGTAAGGGCGTGACCGCAGCGCCGATGTCGACCGCGGCTATAAATCCGTCGCCCGTACTGCACGGGTTGCTGCGAAGGTACATGGAGTCGGCGTGTGGCGTGATGTAGCGCGCGACCAGCTCGGTGTTCCCCTGGAACCCCCCAGTCGCCAGGAGCACTGAATCGGCCTGGACCTCGAGCGCCCCGTTCGCGTCAAAGGCCAGTACGCCGGTAACCGCACCGTCCTCCGTGCGCAGAGCTTGCATGGCCGTGCCCAGTAAAATCCTGCCGCCCACTGCCTTCACCCGATCGACCAGCACCGGAGTCATCTGCGCCGGGTTCGACCGCCGCCCGCGTCCGTACCACTGGAACGTTTGCTCCGGCTCGAGCTCAACACCCTGCGACACCAACCAGACTAATGAATCCGTCAGGCCGTCCACCAGGAAGTCCTGCATGGCTTCATCGCCATCGGGAACGTCCTTTCGCACCTGTGCCTGGTTCGCAAAGGTCCAGATCAGGCCATTCGAGAGCCGCATCGAGCCGCCGAACCGTGTTCCCTTCTCCACGACGAGAACATTCGCCCCTTTTTCCAATGCGCTGATTGCCGCGCACAGCCCGGCCATCCCTCCTCCGGCCACCAACACATCGGTCCTTTCCTGTCTCGCCATCACGGAAACACCGCCCATCCCACACAGGGCCTTTCATTCGACCTTGATTCCGGCTGCCTTCACGACTTTGGCCCACATCGCGAGCTCGGCGCGCAACAGCGCCCCAAGCTCGGCCGGCGCGCTGCTGGTGGCCACACCCCCCTGGTCTTGCACGAATGATTTCATGTCGGCTCTGGCGACTACCTTGACGGTTTCGGCGTTGAGGATGGCGACGACATCCTTCGGCGTCGCGGCGGGGACGAACAGCGCGTACCAGTTCTTGATGTCGATCTTCGGATAATCCGACTCGGCCATGGTCGGCACCTCGGGCAAATTAGCCGAGCGCTTCGGTGTGCTCACCGCAAGCGCGCGCAGCCTGCCGCTTTTTGCGTGCGGCAGCAGCACCGGCAAGTCGGCAAACACGAGTTGCACCTGACCGCCAAGCAGGTCCATGGCCGCCGGTCCCATTCCCTTGTAGGGTACGTGCACGATATCCACCCCGGCCGCCTGCTTCAACAGTTCCATCGCAAGATGCGGCGTGCCGCCGGTCCCCGACGAGCCGTAGTTCAACTGCCTGGGCCGCGCCTTCGCCAACGCCACCAGTTCCTTGACCGATTTCACCGGCAGCGACGGGTGCACGACCAGCAGTTCCGGCACGGTGACGAACAGACTTACCGGAGTGAAGTCCTTGATCACGTCGAATGGCAGCTTGGCGTAGACATTCGGGTTGATTGCGAACGAACCTGCCGAGGCGACGATGAGCGAGTAGCCATCGGCGGGAGACTTGGCGACGTTATCGATGCCGATAATTCCGTTGGCGCCGCCGCGGTTGTCGACCACCACCGGATTGTTCATCCCTTCGTTGAGCTTCTGCGCCAGCGGCCGCGTCACGATGTCGATCGGTCCGCCGGGAGGATACGGCACGACGATGCGGATCGGCTTGCTCGGAAAAGCCTGCCCTGGGCCGGTCGAAGTGCCCTGCGCGAATACGAGGCCGCTGATACCTGTCAGCGTCAGCGCAATGACAATGGCGCGTGTCGGATACATATTTCCTCCTGCGTTATAGGCAAGACCGGACGAGCCAAAGTATCCTCAACGCCGGCGCCTCTGTCAAACGCCAGACAGGGCTCTCGCGCAATTCTGCACAGAGAAATGAGGGGCCCGACGCGCCGGCCCGGTGCGGAATCGGCTATGCTTGGCGCACCTGATCCTACCGAGGAATGTCATGCCAACAACGAAGACGCCGGAGCTTGCCGGCAAAGTCGCGCTCATTACGGGCGGGGCGCGCAATATCGGCCGCGCGATTTCGCTCGACCTCGCAGCAGCAGGAATTGCGGTTGCGGTAAACACGCGCCGCTCCATCGGTGACGGCGAGAGCGCGGTGCAGGAAATTCGCAACGCCGGCGGCCAGGCCGAACTATACGTCGCCGACATCGCGGAGCCTGCGGCGGTCAAAGCGATGGTCGCCAACGTGTTGCAGCGGTTTGGCCGCATCGATTTTCTCGTGCTCAATGCCTCCGTCCGCACGGAAAGACCATTTCTCGAGCTCACCTACGACGAATGGCGCACGCCGCTTTCGATCACGCTCGACGGCGCGTTCCACCTGTGTCAGGCGTGCCTCCCATCGATGATCGCAAACGGCGGCGGCAGTATCGTCACGCTCGGCGGCATGATGGCCCTCTCGGGCGCGGACAAGCGCGTGCACAACTCGGCGGCCAAGCACGGCCTCGTCGGGCTTACGCGCGCGCTGGCGCGCGAATTCGCACCCCACGGGATACGGGTGAATTGTGTGTCACCGGGACAAATGAACACGATCCACCCGCCGGGACGCTCACCGCGGCCCGGGAACGCGCTGATCCCGATGGCCCGCCGCGGCGAGTCGGAGGAAATCGCGACCGCGGTTCGGTTTCTCTGCAGCTCCGACGCCAGTTACATCACCGGGCAGACGATCCACATCAACGGCGGACAAATGATGTTTTGAGCCGATTATGCTTTGCAACCGTGGTCCCGGGTTTTCTTCCGGGTTTTCACGCCTGCCACACGCCGTATCCCGCTTCCCTTAACGCAATCGCGAGTTCGACTTCCATTTCCCGCGCGGCTTCGTAAGGCATCGGGTTATAGCATTCATAGAGCTCGGGCAACAACCGCTGTCCGTACCGTTTCACGAACCGGTTTGATCTGATGCCGGCTTTGTGCTTGTCGAAGCGGTCGTCGGGATTGAGGCCTGTCATTCCCACGTACACACACGGCTTTGCGGGGTCGTGGTCAGGATTGCACTTCCTGAATTTCGCCTCGTAAAGGACGTCGCTCGAAAGCAGGACGACGTAGACGTGGTGGTGATTTCGGGTTTCCATGCGCGCTGTAATTCTACCGCCGCCGCAGTCTGTGCCATGATACCAGTCGCTGTCCCTGGCATCGAGGCGATCCCGCGTTAAATTCCACCAGCCTCAAGAGGGATGGCGGGAAATGGTTAGCCGTGTCTGGCCAGAAACGCCTGCACCACATGCACGAATCCGGATGGGTTGTCGAGCGTGACGTGGTGATCGCTGTGTGGGAGTTCAGCCAGCTCGGCGTGCGGGCAACGTGCCTTAACCCCGGCGAAGATCTGCGGCGTGATGCGCGGGCTGCGGTCGCCTTTGACCAGCAGCGCCGGAATGCCGATACGGCTCCAGTACGGCAAGCCGTCAACGCTGATGCGCTGGAGGTAAATATTGCGGTCGAACTTGTGCCGCCAACTGCCGTCGTCGATTTGCCGCGCCGCGTGTCCGGCCATGTGGCGGATGATCCCCGGAGCCGCTGTCGTGCCCTCCGGCCGCAGGCGATAGCGCGCGACGAACGCGTCGCGCGTGGCGTAATTGCTGCCTTGCCGCGCGCCGACCTCGCGCATGGCGGCGATGCGGTCCTCGGCCATATG